>DATGXU010000526.1:0-5656 GCA_035298685.1 Magnetospirillum sp.
GCCCTGCCCGGCAGCATCGCCTCGTCCCGCCACGATTTCGAAGACCTCACCCTGCTGGACTCCACCTTGCTGCGCGGGGACGAGATCGACCGGCTGCGGCCCGCCGTGCACGACGCCCAGGCGGATGCGGCGGCGGCGGAGGGCGCGGCGACCAAGGTCCACGACGCCTATACCCGGCTGGACGACGGCACGCCGCTGATGGGCCGCCGGGCGCGCGCCGCGCTCTATATGGTGCGCGATCCGCGCGACGTCGCCGTTTCCTTCGCCTTTCACCAATCCATCAGCCTGGACCAGTCGGTCGCGTTCCTCAACCGGGGCGCCGCGCGCCTGGCTCCCGTGCAGCCCCAACTGCACCAGAACCTGCTGAACTGGAACGGCCATGTGGCCAGTTGGCTCGACCAGGCGGACCTGCCAGTCCACTTGATCCGCTACGAGGATTTGCGCGCCGACACGCTGGAGGTGTTCCGCCGCGCGCTCGACTTCCTTGGCATTTCCCATACGCCGCAGCAGGCACGGCGCGCCGTCTCCCATTCGGATTTCGCCGAATTGCAGCGCCAGGAGCGCGAGCACGGCTTCCGCGAGCGGCAGAAGGGCCAGGCGCTGTTCTTTCGCCGGGGCGAGGTGGGCGACTGGCGCAACCATCTGAACGACGAGCAGGTGCGGTTGATCGAGACCGCCCACGCGGCCATGATGGACCGGCTTGGCTATGACCGGGTAACGAAGGCAGAGGAACAATGAGCGGAACCATTCGCCGGGCGGACAACATCCTGGCCGCCGCCCTCGACGACACGCTGTTGATGATGAGCGTGGAAAAGGGGCTGTATATCGGCATCAGCGGCGTCGGCCCGCGCATCTGGGAGCTGCTGGAGCACCCCACCGCCGAGGCTGCCGTCATCGCCGCCCTGCTGGCGGAGTACGAGGTCGACGCCGATACCTGCGCCACACAGGTGGCGGCCTTCCTGGCCGGGCTGCGCGAGCGCGGCCTGCTCGTCGACGGCTGATGCGGCTGATCTGCGGCCTGATCCGGCTGGACGGCGCCCCCGCCGACCGGCACATTGTGGCCGCCATGGCGGCGGCCATGACCGAGCCCGGACTGACCCCGCGTGTGACGTTGCAATACGATGGCCCCGCCGCGCTGGCGGTGCTGGATTTCGCCGCGCCGGCCGATGGTGGCGGCGGCGCCCTGCCCATGGCCGGCGACGGCTCGTGGCTGGCGGCCGACCTGCGGCTGGACCGCCCCGGCGACTTGGCCGCCGCCCTGGCGGTGCCGGATGACGCAACTCCCGAAGCCCTGGCGCTCGGCGCCGTCCAGCGCTGGGACATGGATGTGGCCGACCGTCTGGACGGCGATTTCGCGCTTGCGTGCTGGCAGCCCGGCCGGCGGCGCCTGCTGCTCGCGCGTGATATCATGGGGTCGCGCCCGCTGTGCTGGACGCACCGGCCTGGCGTGATGGTGGCCTTCGCCTCGCTGCCGTGCGGGCTTCACGGTGCCGGCGTGGCGCAGCGCCGGCTCGACCCGCTGGCACTGGGCCGGCTGATGCTCGAGCAGGCAATGGGCCGCGACGTCACGCCGTTCGCGGACGTCCATTGGCTGCCCCCCGGGCATGCCTTGGCGGCGACGCCCGACGGGGTTCGGCTTCACAATGGCTGGCGGCCCGATCCGGCGCAGGTGGGCCGCTGGCGCGGTTCGGCGCAAGAGGCGGCCGAACGGCTGCGCGCCCTGGTGGACGATGCCGTCGCTGCCCGCCTGCCGGCGGCCGGCCCGGTCGCCGCCCATCTCAGCGGCGGCCTGGATTCCTCCGCCGTCGCCGTGCTGGCGGCCCGGCGCCTGCGCCCGCAGGGGCGCCGGCTGTACGTCTTCTCCCAATTGCCCCATCCCGACCGTGCCGACGGATTGTGCGACGAGCGGGACTTCGTGCGCGCCGTGCTGGAGCAGGAGCCGGGAATGGCGTGGACGCCATTCCATCCGGACGGGGCCTGTGTCGATTTCGGGCGTCGCGCCCCCGATCCCAGTGTGGACGCGCCGTTCACCGATGTGGACGAAGCCATTTGCGCCGCCGCCGCCGCCGCGGGCACACACCTGCTGCTGTCGGGCGCCGGTGGCGACGAAGCGGCCACCTTCAACGGCGCCAACCTTCATGCCGCCATGCTGCGCCACGGGCGCTGGCGCGCCTTGCCGAGGGAATTGCGTGCCCGCAGCCGGCACCACGGGCAGTCGCTGGGCGCGACGGTGGCGCATCGCCTGGTGGCGCCGTTCCTGCCCCAATGGGTACGGCAAGCGCGGCGGCGCCTGCTGGGGTTGCCGTCCCCGCTGCCCCGCGCGGCGCAACTGGATTTCCTCCGCCCCCACCTGGCGGCCAAGGTGGCCGCTGCCTTGTGGCCGGGCGTCGATGACGCCCACTCGCCCCAAGGCCGCATCGGCAACTTGGCCAATCCCTATCTGGCCGGGCGCGCAACGCGTTGGGCCGCCCTCGGCGCGCGCCATGGGATCGCGTTCGCCTACCCGCTGATGGACCGCCGTATCATCGACTTCATTTTAACCCTGCCGCTGGAGCGGTTCGCCCGCGACGGGCTGACCCGCCAGCCTTTCCGCGACGCCATGGTTGGTGTGCTGCCGGAACTGGTGCGGCTGCGCGCCACCAAGTACATCCCATATCCCGACCTGCCGCTGGTGCTGGCGGCGTCCAAGCCGGCCCTGCTGGCGCAACTGGCGGCGCTGCGCGCCGAACCGGCGGCGGCGGAGCATTTCGACCTGGATGCCATCGCTACGGCCCTGGCCGCCATTCCCGAGGGCAGCGCGGCGGAAGCCATGGCGCGCATCCTCAACGTCGGCCCCTCGGCCGCCCTCTTCATCCGCGGCATGGCCGCCGTGCGGGCCCTGGCTCTGGCCGGGCATGCGGCGCGGCTGGCCTGAGGCTTCAGCCGAAGCAGGCAAGCGACCACGAAAGGTTTCCTCCACCGGTTGCAAGGGCATTGGATGGCGCGAAATGGAACAGCGGGGAAGGATGCTTCGGTTGATGAGGAAGGCGTGGAGCGCGCTGCCATGGGACGGCCAGGGCTGGCGGGCGCCGGCTGATGCCGACCTTGCCGGCCTGCGCCGCGCCGCCGCCGCCCGCTTCTGGCGCCGTCTGCCGTGGTGGAGCCGCCTGGCGCTGGTCCCCGCCAGCCACCTGCTGTGGCCACTGGCCGCCGCCGCGCGCACCGTTCGTTTCACCCGCGCCCGGTTACCGGCTCCGGTAGGCTGGCGCGTCTTCGCCGATTGCGTCCTCGGCGGCGCCCACCCGGTGGACGCCTGGGCATGGCGCGCCCTGGTGGCGGCAGCGCCCCACCCGCTGCCCCACCGCTCGGCCGCCGCCGTGCTGACGGGCCTGGGCGACCCCGCCGCCCATCTGCTGCTGCGCGACAAGCTGGCCACGGCCGGGTTATTGCGCGCCGCCGGCATTCCCACACCTGAGACGCTGGCGCAGCTGCCGGCCGGCACCGCCCCCGATCGTTGCCAGCCGCCGTGGAACGGCCCGGCCGCCCTGTTCATCAAGCCGCGCGCCGGTGCCGCCGGGTGCGGGACCATGGCGGTGGACGTGCTGCAAGGCGGCCGCTGCCGCTTATCGGACGGAACGGTAGTGGATGTGGAGCAACTGCGTACCGACCGGGAAATGCTGGTGCAGCCCCGGTTGGCGGCGGCGCCCGACCTGGCCGACCTGGCCGCCGCGGGCCCGGCGCCGGTATTGCGCCTGACCACCGCGCGCACGCCGGGCGGGTTGCCGTTCCTGCATTCCGCCCTGTTGTCGATGGCGGTGCCGGGCCGCCGGCCCGAGGCCTTCCTGCGGGGACACCTGTGGGCGGCGGTCGAGCCGGCGAGCGCGACACTGACCGCCGGGGTTATCCTGGGCGAGCCGGCCCGCCGCCATGCCCGCTTGCCGTGGAATGGCGCCCCGCTGGCCGGCAGGCTGCTCCCCGGCTTCGCCGCCGCATCCGAGCTGGCGCTGCAGGCCATGACGCTGCTGCCCGGCCTGCCGCTGGCGACGTGGGACATCATCCCGACCGCCGACGGCCCGGTATTCCTCGAAGGCAACAGCGCCGGCAACTGGCTGTTGACCAATCTGGCCCAAGCCTGCGGGCTGGCTCCGCCGCCGCTGCCGCCCCTCTTGCGGCTTTGGGCAGGGGCGATATAGGTCAGCAACGCTTGCCTTTTTTCCGGAGTGTGTTTAAAACTTTAGGCAAGCAGGGGCGCGCCCCCGCGACCTATTTTTTCCCAGGGGCGCATTTTTGGCGCCCGCTTGGCGGCAGGCTCGATTACAATCGCCTTCCTTTGCACGCCGGGCATTTGACGAGGATTACAGCGGTGATCGACTGGGCTGAACGCTTTTCCCCCTATGGCCGCCGGGCCAAGGCCTCCGAAATCCGTGAGCTGCTGAAGCTGCTCGACCAGCCGGACATCATTTCCTTCGCCGGCGGCATTCCCGACCCCAAGCTGTTCCCGCGCCAGCTGATGGCCGAGGTGCATGCCGAAATCTTCGCCGACGAGGCGCTGTCCAATCAGGCGCTGCAATATTCGGTCAGCGAGGGCTACGGCCCGCTGCGCGACCTGCTGGTCGCCGAGATGAAAAGCCTGGGCATCACCTGCACCAAGGACAACATCGTCATCACCAACGGCTCGCAGCAGGGCCTGGACCTGCTGGGCCGGCTGTTCATCGGTCCCGACGACAAGATCCTGGTGGCGCGTCCCACCTATCTGGGCCTGCTGCAGGCGTTCACCGCCAGCGCCCCGGTCTATGGCGACCTGGCCCAGCTGACCGGCCCGGCGCCGGTCAAGGCCAAGCTGGCCTATGCCATGCCCGACTTCCAGAACCCGGCCGGCGAAACCATGACCCTGGCCGAGCGCGAGGCGCTGCTGGACGGCGCGCGCCGCTCGGACCTGATGGTGATCGAGGACACCGCCTACAACAAGCTGTCGTTCGACGGCCCGCTGCTGCCGTCGCTGATGGAGCTGGACATCGCCCGCGAAGGCGGCATCGAGAACAGCCGCGTGGTCTATTGCGGCACCTTCTCGAAGTCGGTGGTTCCCGGCCTGCGCGTGGGCTGGATCGTCGCCGCCACGCCGATCATCCAAAAGCTGGTGCTGATGAAGCAGGCGTCGGACCTGCACACCTCGACCCTGGCCCAGGTGGCCTTGGCCAAGGTGATGGAGCGCCTGCCGGCCAACCATTCCGAAACCCTGTGCGCCACCTACCGCCCGCGCCGCGACGCCATGGTGGCGGCGCTCGAGGAATTCATGCCCGAGGGCGTGAAGTTCACCCGCCCGGCCGGCGGCATGTTCATCTGGGTGGAACTGCCGGAAGGCTTCGACGGCGCCGCCCTGCTGGCCCGCGCCATCGCCGAGGAGCGGGTGGCGTTCGTCCCCGGCTCGGCGTTCTATGCCAACCAGCCCAAGCTGAACACCTTGCGGCTGTCGTTCTCGGCCACCTGTCCCGACAAGATCCGCGAGGGCATCCGCCGCCTGGGCGCCCTGATCGCGCGCGAGCACAACAGCATGACCACGGCCCGCACCGCCTGAGCGCGGGCCCGGACGTTCGTCTTTTTTTCAGCTTTCCGCCTCTCCTTCGGCCCCGCTTGGGCGAAGGCAGAGGCGGACCTATTTTGGATACGCCCATGACCC
>DATGXU010000527.1:0-7624 GCA_035298685.1 Magnetospirillum sp.
GATAGGTGTCGTCGCCCGTGCCGCCCGTCATCGAGTCGTTGCCGGTGGTGCCGGCAAGGGTGTCGTTGCCGACGGTGCCGTTGCGCAGGGTCAAGGTCGGGTCGAAGACGAAGTTCCCCACCAGCGAGGCGGTACCGTTGACGGTGATGCGCCCGCCATTGTGCAACTGGATCAGGCTGGTGCCGCTGGCGACGTCCTGGGTGACGTTGATGTCGCCCAGATTGCGCACGCCCAGCGCCGACAGGTCGATGTCGTCGCTACCGCGCGTGAAATCGGTGATGGTGTCCCAGCACACGCTGCCCGAATAGACGAAGACGTCGGTGCCGGCGCCGCCGGTCAGCACATCCAGGCCGCGGCCGCCGTTCAAGGTGTCGTTGCCGGTGCCGCCGAACAGGGTGTCGCAGCCGTTGTCGCCCAGCAACACGTCGTTGCCGCCGAAGCCGTAAAGGACGTCCTTGAATTCGCCGCCGTCAAGCCTGTCGTTGCCGCTGAAGAATGCGGCCCAGTTCAGGCCGCCCGCGCCGCTCAGGGTGCTGACGCTGATCGGGGTCGGGGTGACGATGCGGAACAGCGCCGCCGAGGCGGAAACCGTGCGCGGGTCGGCGGCATAGCCGCCATAGGTGCTGACGCTGCCCGAGGTCAGGTTGCCGGAGGTGTAACCCAGGTTGGTGCCGGTGGTCGCTTCCCAGCGGCCGTTCGACAGATGAATGTACTGCGCGGCCGTTCCGTTAATCTTTTGAACGTCGCTGTTGTCCCAGTTCAAAAGGGATCCGTCGGTATCCATGACGAAGCTGAAAAGCGAATTGATGGTCAGAGTAGTCATCTGGTGGCACCACCCGGTTGGATCACATGGGGCGGCATTATCCATGTTTTCCTTGGGAACAAAAGGCCAGGTGGCGATGGGTCGAGGATAAAATGTCTAAATACGTAAGCGCCCCCCTCGGCCATCTTTCCTTTGTCCTAGTCTTCTCGGACGGCATTGGCTGGCGGCCCGACACGGGGCAACCGCAGGCGAAAGGCCGCGCCGTGGTCACAGGGCAGGACGGCGATGGTGCCGCCATGGGCGACCACCAGCGAGTGGACGATGGCCAGGCCCAGCCCGGTGCCGCCCTGTGTGCGGGCGGTGGTGAAAAAGGGGGTGAAAATGCGTTCGGCGTTGGCGGCGGAAATGCCGGGGCCATTGTCGGCCATGGTCAAGTCCACCATGTCGCCGCCGTCGCATAGCGTCAGCGTCACCCGGGCCTGCGCCCCGGCATGCTGGCGGGCGTTGTCCAGCAGGTTGCCCAGCACGGTTTCCAGCGCCTCGTCGCCCATGGTCACGGCCAGGGTGTGGTCGCCGTCGATCTCCACCGTCATGCCCCCTGCGCGAAACCTGTCGGCAAGCCGTGCCGCCACCGCGGCCGGATGTCCGGCCTTTTCCTCGGGCGGGCGCATGACGTCGGCGCGGGCGAGGTCGAGCAGGCGACGGACCAGCCGGGACAGCCGCTCGGCCTCGGCGTCCATGTTGGACAGGAAGCGGTCGCGCTCGGCCTCGGACATCTCGGCCAGATGCTCGCGCAGCAATTCGACGGTGCCGCGAATGGTGGTCAGCGGCGTCTTGAATTCGTGCGAGACGTGGGCGGCGAAGTCGCGGATGTAGTCGGCCCGGTGCTCCAGCGTCGCCGCCATGCGGGTCAGGGCGTCGGACAGTTCCGCCACCTCGCGCAGCACCGGGCGCCCGGGGTTTTCCAGGGCGCCGCGTTCGCCCTCGGCCACGCGCTTGGCGCGGCGGGTGACGGCGCGCAGCGGGGCGGCGATGGTCACGGTTCCCACCGTCGCCAGCACCGCCACCGCCCCCAGCAGCAACAAGGCCAGCACGCCCAGTTCCTTTTGCTTGCCGGCCAGGGCTTCGGTGATGGTGCGCGGGGTGCGCGACAGCAGCACCGCGCCGATCACCCGATCGCCTTCCAGCACCGGCAGGGCGCAGAACACGCGCAGAATACGGCCACGATCGAAGGCCACCGACGACGGCGCCGGACCGTTGCCGCGCAGGCGCATGGCGCTGACCGGCTCGCCTGTCAGCGCGCGGCGGATTTCGTCCTGTCCCGCCAGCGACTGGCCCAGGGTGTCGCCGGTGCTGGCGACCACGATGCCGTCGCGGTCGACCACCCGCATGCCGGCCAGGGTCACCCGTTGCGTCTCGCGCAGGATGGGGGCGACGGCATGGCCGGCGGCCCGCGCCGCCTCTTGCGCAGGGTGCGGGGCCGGCTGCGGCTCGGGGGCGGCGGGCAGCACCGGATCGCTGGCCAGATCCAGGGTGGCCGGGTGCGGCAGCCATTGCGGGTCGAAGCCGGGGCGGCGGGTCCAGCGCGGATCGACCGTCGGATCGGCGATGGTGATCCTGCCGCCCGCATCCCGCCACGCGGCGCCATAGGCGGAGGCCACCACCGCGCCCTGGGCGATCAATTCCGATTCGGTCTGGCGGATCAGCGCGCTTTCATAAAGCCGCAGCACCCACAGGCCGCTGAGCGGCAGCAGCAGCGCCGCCGAGATCATCGACAGCAGCACCGTCCGGATGGACAGCAAGCCCTTCATCGGCAGTCCGACAGCTTGTAGCCCAGGCCGTGCATGGTTTCCACCGGGGTGCCGCCCACCGCCTGGAACTTGGCGCGGACGCGGCGGATGTGGCTGTCCACGGTGCGGTCGCTGACGTAATGCTCTTGCGCATAGGCGCCGTCCATCAGGGCGTCGCGGCTGAACACCTTGCTGGGGCGCTCGGCCAGGGTGCGCAGCAGGCCGAATTCGGTGACGGTCAGCACCACCTCGGCCTCGCCCCAATAGGCGCGGAAGCCTTCCAGATCCAGGCGCAGGCGGCCGTGGCGCAGCTCGGCCGGCGCGGCGGCGGCGGCGGGGGTGGGGCGGGGTTCCAGCCGGCGCAGCACCGCCTTGACCCGCGCCACCAGTTCGCGCGGCGAGAACGGCTTGCCCACATAATCGTCGCCGCCCAGTTCCAGGCCGATGACGCGGTCGATTTCCTCGTCGCGCGACGACAGGAAGATGATGGGCACCTGGCTGTCGCGGCGCAGCCGCCGGCACACCTCGGTGCCATCCATTTCCGGCATCATCACGTCCAGCAGGATCAGGTCGGGCGCCTCGGCCGCCGCTGCGGCCAGCCCTTCGGCGCCGTTGTCGGCCTCGACCACGGCAAAGCCTTCGCGGGTCAGCGCAAAGCGCACCACGTCGCGGATGCGGGCATCGTCATCGATCAGCAGGATTTTCGTCATGGTACCCGGGCGGTAATCGGCGCGGCCCGATGGTAGCCCAACCGTTGCACGATTTCTGCACACACTTTTCGCGGTCTTTGCACGGGGGCGTCGTCACCGTTGCACGCCGGGGCGCCAGCATGGGCGGCATGGATGGAGGACCCCCATGACGACCAACGCCAAGCACCCCCGTACCCGCAACAGCCTGTTCCGCGCCCTGGTGGCGCTGGAAGCCTGCCGCCCCGGCGCCGATGCCGACCGGATCGCCGCCCGCCACGGGGTGGAAAGCGCGCAGGTGAAAGCTTGGCGCCGCCGCCTGACCCGAAGCACCGTCCGCTGGCCGCTGCGCGCCGGCCAGGAATGGTGGTTCTGAACTCGACCTTGCCAAGGAGCCTGAAAATGGATGCCCCAAAGACCACCTCCGCGCCCGCCGGCGCGGGCTATTCGCGGCTGAGCGCGCCGGTGCGCCGCCTTGCCCCCATTGCCGTGCTGCTGATCGCCACCCTGATCGGCGGCCTGATCACCTCCAGCCTGATCGACGAGCGCGAAGAGCGTCAGAACGACGTGCGCGAGGAATTCGCACGCACCTGGGGACCGGGGCAATTGGTGCGCGCCCCCGTGCTGGTGATTCCTTTTCAAAGCGCCGCCGACCAGCCCCGGCAATACCTGAAGCTGGCTCCCTCGGCGCTGAAGAACCAGGTGGGGCTGGCCCCGGAGACCCGGCGGCGCGGCATGTTCGAGGCCACCGTCTACACCGCCTCGGTCACCATGGAGGGCGCCTTCACCCTGCCGTCCCAGGCCAAGCTGGACGAGGTGCGGAGTGCCGCCGGCAAGCTGTTCCTGGGGGAAAGCTTCATCATGGTGGAAACGCTGGGGCTGTCGGGCATGACCGAGCGTGACGGCCTGGTGTGGAACGGCGAGACGCTGCCCTGGCAGAACTGCAGGCAGTTGATCAGCCGCGACGACGATTGCCAGGGTACGGCGGCGGTGGGCGAATATCCCCGCGAATCCAGCCTGCAGGTCAACGGGGCGGTGGTGGCCCAACCCGCGCCCGGCGCCATGCCCCAGCCCAATGGCAAGATCGCGTTCAAGGCCACCATGACCCTGCGCGGCACCGGGGCGTTCGAACTGTTCGTGCCCGGCCGCCAGGTGGACGTGCGCATGGACGCGCCCTGGCCCACGCCCAGCTTCCTGGGGTCGCTGCTGCCGGCGTCCTATAACGTGGGCGAGAAGGCGTTCGACGCCGAATGGCATGCGGCCGAGCCGACGGCGGCGCAGCAATGGTCGTCGTCGCGCGCCGTGGATGCGAAAGCCTGGCGCGGAGCGTCGATCGGGGTCCAATTGATCGAGGCCACGCCCACCTACCGCATGATCAACCGGGCGTCCAAGTACAACGTGCTGTTCGTTACCCTGGCGTTCACCACCTACTTCCTGTTCGAGCTGCTGTCGGGTTTGCGCATCCATGTGGTCCAGTACGGATTGCTGGGCGTGTCGCTGACCCTGTTCGGCGTGCTGCTGCTGTCGCTCAGCGAAACCTTGGGCTACACCGCCGGTTACGGCATCAGCTCGGCCCTGATCCTGGCCCAGGCGTCGCTTTATACCGCGTCGGTGGCGAAGCGGGTGGTTCCGGTGGTGATCTTCAGCGCCATGCTGGCCAGCCTGTTCGGCTTCCTCTACGTGGTGCTGAGCCTGGAAAACTACTCGCTGCTGGTGGGATCGCTGGCGCTGTTCGTGGTGCTGTCGGTGATCATGGCGCTCACCCAGCGGGTGGATTGGAGCTCGGCCGAACCGGCGGACAAGGGGCGCTGACCATGGGCCGGATGCTGCTGTGGTCGGTTGGTGCGCTGCTGCTGATCGTCGGCGCCAACATCAACGACCCCTTCCTGATGCGGTTCCGGTTCTGGTGCCTTGCGGCCATGGCAGTGATCTGGGTGGCGGGAATGTGGACCGTCGCCAGGAAGCAGGGAGGTGCCGCAAGGCACCTCCTTTTGCTGGTGTGGCTGGGCATTCCTTGCGCCGTGGCCGCCGCGCAGGGGGCGTTGGCCTGGCGCCAGTTGGTGGTGATGTCGGCCGATGCCGAGGTGGCACGCCTGGTGGGGCGGCATTTCATGATCGGCTACGACAGTTTTGACGATGCCGCGCCGTTGGTCCGGCGCGGGCTGGTGGGCGGCCTTTATGTCACCCGTCGCAATCTGGAGGGACGTTCGGCCGCCGAATTGGGCGCCGAGATTGCCCGCCTGCAAGACATCCGCAAGGCCGAGGGGCTGCCGCCGCTTTTGGTCGCCACCGACCAGGAAGGCGGCACGGTGTCGCACCTGTCGCCGGCCCTGACCGCGCTGCCACCCCTGGCTTCGGTGGCCGACATGCCGGCCCCGCTTCGCCACGCCGCCGCCCGTGATTATGGGGCGCAGCATGGCCGCGAGCTGGCCGCCCTGGGCATCAACGTCAACTTCGCCCCGGTGGTGGATCTGCAGGTACCCCATCCGCCCAGCCTGTTGGACTGGAACAGCCGCATCGGCAAGCGTGCCATTTCCGGCGATCCGGCGGTGGTGGGCCAGGTGGCGCTGGGTTACGCCCGAGGGTTGGCCGAGGCCGGCGTGCGGCCGACGGTGAAGCACTTTCCCGGCATGGGGCGGGTGACCGCCGACACCCACGTGTTCCGCGCCACTCTAGCCACCCCCAAGGACGAACTGGCGCGTAGCGACTGGCAGCCCTTCCGCGATTTGCTGTCGGCGTCGGACGCCATGGTGATGGTGGGCCACGTGGTGGTCAGCGATATCGATCCCGACCGCCCGGCGTCCCATTCGCGCCGGGTGATCGACGGCGTGTTGCGGGGTGAGTGGGGATTTGACGGCCCCATCATCACCGACGATCTGGTCATGGGGGCCGTCTATCATCATGGCCTGTGCACGGCGGTCGAAGAGGCGTTGAATGCCGGTGTCGATCTGCTGCTGGTCGCCTATGACGGCAGGCAATATTACCGCGCCATGGGCTGTGCGCTGACCGCGCTGGGGCAGGGGCGGCTGGATAGTGCCACTTTGACGCGCAGCGAAACCCGTCTGGCGCGCGTCCATCGCCCGGCCCCTCTTGACATGGCATCGGCGGCCCCTTAATGTGAGTGAGTGTTCACACTCGCGAGCTCGCCCGAGACGCCAAACTGGTTTGGGGGTAATAAGTCGGTATGACCAATGGTTTCGACTCTGCCCCCACCCGTATGGGCATCCGTATCGCCGCCACCGCCACCTATCTGCCGGGCGAGCCGGTGGTTTCGACCGACATCGATCGTCGCGCCGGGCTGTCCGCCGGCACCTGCGAACGGCGTCTGGGCATTCGTCGGCGCCACTACGCCGGCGGCGAAACCACCAGCGCCATGGCGGCGAAAGCGGCGCGGCGCGCCCTTGAGGCCGCCGGATGGCGGGCCGCCGATCTTGATCTGGTGGTGTCGGCCAGCGCGGTGATGGAACAATGGATTCCCACCCAAGCCGTGCTGTTGCAGCACGCCCTTGGTCTGGGGGCGGCGGCAACGCCGGTTCTCGACATCAACGCCACCTGCCTGAGTTTTCTGGCGGCGCTGGACCAGGTTTCCTATGCCATGGCGATGGGGCGCTATCGGCGGGTGCTGATCGCCACCGCCGAGGTGCCGTCGCGGGCGCTGGACTGGTCGGACATCGACATCTGCGGCAATTTCGGCGACGGCGCCGCCGCCGTTCTGTTGGAGCGCGACCCGCGATCCGACGCCGGCATCGTCACCGCCCGCTTCGAAACCTACAGCGACGGCGCCCGCCTGTGCGAATTGCGGGCCGGCGGCAGCCTGATCGATCTGCATGGCGACATGGATGCCGTTCGCGCCGGGGCGATCTTCCGCATGGACGGTCCCGCCGCCTATCGCCTGTCCGCCCGGCATTTTCCGTCGTTTCTGCGTCGCCTGCTGAACGAGGCCGGCCTAAGCGTCGACGATCTGGCGGCGGTGGTGCCCCATCAGGCCAGCGCCTCGGCGCTGCATCATCTGCGCCGCCTCAGCCGGGTGCCCGCCGCCAAGGTGGTGGACATCTTCGCCGACCACGGCAATCAGGTGGCGGCGTCGCTGCCCATCGCGCTGGACCACGCCCTTCGCTCGGGCCGCCTGGGCCGGGGCGACACCGCCCTGCTGGTGGGAACCGCCGCCGGCATTACCCTGGGCGGGCTGGTGCTGAGGGTGTGATGCGCGCGTTCGTCACCGGCGCCACCGGCGGCCTGGGCCGCAATCTGTGCCGCCGGCTGGCGGCGGACGGCATGCACTGCACCGGCATGGGCCGTGATGCCGGCGCCGGGCAATGGCTGGAGCGCCAGGGCTGCCGGTTCGTGGCACTGGATCTTGCCGATTGCGACGGCATGGCGACGGC
>DATGXU010000528.1:0-6765 GCA_035298685.1 Magnetospirillum sp.
GCAGCGGCGCGTCGGTAAGGTCGCCCGAGCCGAACTTGATGCGGGTCTGCCCCAGTTCGTTGACCAGGAAATCCAGGCTGCGGGCGTCGAAGGCCGAGCACAGGAAATGCACGCCGATGCCGTCGCAATAATCGCGGATGCGCAGGAAGTCGGCCGGCGAGAATTCCAGCGCCTTCAGCATGTCGCGTTGCGAGATTTCCTCGCCCAGCGCCGCCGATTGATAGGCCGCCTTGGGGGCGCGCTTGGACACCAGCAGATCGGCGGTGAACGCCTGGTACTTGACGGCGTCGGCACCGGCGTCGCGGGCGGCGTCGGCCAGCCGGAACGCCATATCCAGGCTGCCGTTGTGGTTCACTCCAGCTTCGGCGATCACATAGACGCCGCCATCGGGCCGCAATTGCATAACTTAGAGCTCCACGAACGACTTTCTGAGTAGCGAGGCAGGGTTGGCGACACCCTGAAGAATCCTGACGATGCGTTCCGCCGCATGGCCGTCGCCATAGGGGTTGTCGGCGGGCGGGCGCGGTTCGTCGAGCGCGCGGGCCAAAGCGGCGGCGATGGCGCCCGCTTCGGGCGCGCAGTCGATCACGTTGGGGCCGCGCAGTCGGCCGGCCTGACGGTCGCCGATATTCACCGCCGGCAGGGCGAAGGACGGCGCCTCGTACAGGCCGCTGGACGAATTGCCCAGCATGACCGCGCAATGCTTGAGCGCGTTGAAGTACAGCCGCTGGCCCAGGCTCAGGCGGAAGATGGCGTTGGGCGCCTGGGCGGCGAATTCGGTCAGCCGCCGGTTGAAGCGCCCGCCATCGGCGTCGGCGTTGGCCCCGGTCAGCACCAGCGCGCAATCGGGGCGCCCGGCCAGCGCGGTCAGCAATTCCTGAAGTTGCGGGAAGCCGCCGTCGGGCAACAGCGTTTCCGGATGCATGGTCACCAGCAGCAGCGGCCGGTCGGCGGGCAGCCCCAGCTCGGCGCAGAACGACGCACGGTCCAGGAACGTCATATGCCGCAGATGATCGAGAGCGGGCGAGCCGACCGCGTGCACCCGCTCGGGCGCCTCGCCCATCTGGATCAGGCGCGCGGCCGACTGGGCGTTGGACGGGAAATGGATGTGCGCCATCTTGCTGATGGCGTGCCGCATCATGTCGTCGTTGGCGCCCTCGGTGACGTCGCCGCCGCACAGATGGGCCAGCGGGATGCGCATCAGCGTGGCGATGGACGCGGCCGCCAGGATTTCGTAGCGATCCCCCAGCACCATCAGCAAATCGGGCTTCAGGCGGTCGTAGGCGTCGGCGAAGCCCATGGACGCCAGACCGAACGAGCGCGCCGCCGCCGTCGGGCCGGCACCATCGACCAGCATTTCGACGCGGGCGTCCACGTCGAAGCCGTCGCGCACGATCTCGTCCACCGTCATGCCGAAGGACGGCGACAGGTGGGTGCCGGTCGCGATGATCCGCACGTCGAAGTCCTTGGACTCCTTGAGGCGGCGAATGGGCCAATGGAGGATGCCGTAATCGGCTCGCGTGCCCGTGACGATGGCAATGCGCATGGAGATTTTTCGTCTTCCCTTAACCCGAATGCACAGGGCGGCGAGTATGCCCGAGGCGATCAGGGGGCTGCAACAGCCACGCCTAAAGTTGCGGTATGCGAAACTGGTATTAGCACCTATTTCCTGCGACTTCGTTGACGCCCAGGCGCGAGTCGGATGTAATGCGCCCCCTTATCCAGGCTGGCTGGCGATCATGCTGTTTTCGTCCTCGCGTCCCGTTCTCCGCCCGCTGCGCCCCTACACTTCCGCCGCGCGCGGCCTGCTGCCGCTGCCGCTGCTGCGCCGGCTGGGGCTCGATCCGGTGGTGCGGCGCGCGCCCTGGGCCTTGCAGCAGGCCGACGTGGTGATGATCGTGCTGAACGCCATCAGCAACGACAACCGCGTGCTGAAATGCGCCGACACCCTGACCCGCGCCGGCTACAAGGTGACGCTGCTGGGCAAATCGGGCGCCTGGGATTGCCCCGACGCGGTGGCGACGCGGGTGATGGGGCTGCCGGCCATCCTGCTGCCGGACCCGCATATCTTCCTGCGGGCGGCGCGGACGCGGGTGCCGGCGCTCAACTGGGATTTCATGGTCGCCTATATGAAGTCGGCCATGTGGCATTACGTCAAAGCCATCAACCCGCGCTTCATCCACACCCACGACATGAACACCATCGCCGTGGGCGCCGATCTGGCGCGGCGCATGCGTGCCGGCGGCAAGCAGGTGTCGTGGATTCACGACCAGCATGAATACGTGGCCGGCCATGTGTTCCGCGACTACACCTCGCCCGACGGGCGCGAGGATGTGGAATGGAAGCAGGTCGCCCTGCGCCACGAGCGCGACCACGTGCACGACCCCGATGCGCTGATCACCGTGTCGCCGCTGCTGGCGCAATACCTTCAGCGCGATTACGGGTTGGCCGAGCCGCCGTCGGTGATCCTGAACGCCCCGCAGCGCGCCGCCGCCATGGCCGCCATGGGCGGCCGCACCATCCGCCAGGCGTTGGGGCTGGGCGCCGACGTACCGCTGCTGGTCTATTCCGGCGGCGTGTCGCGCCTGCGCGGCCTGCATACGCTGACCGACGCGCTGGCCGAATTGCCGGGCGTGCATCTGGCGCTGCAGACCGAAAACCGCGGCGCTTACGTGGACAAGCTGTTGGAAACGGCGCGCCAGCGCGGCTATGCCGACCGTCTGCACATGGTGCCCTATGTGGCGCCCAGCGAAGTGCCGGGGTTCATTCGCGACGCCACCGCCGGCGTGCACCCGATGACGGTGTACGGCAATTCCGAGGTGGCGCTGCCCAACAAGCTGTTCGATTACTGCCTGGCCCGCCTGCCCTGCGTGGTCAGCAACTGCCGCGCCATGTCGGAATTCGTCAACCGCTGGGGCGTGGGCGAGGTGTTCCAGGCCGAGGACCCGGCCGACTTGGCCCGCGCCATCCGCCAGGTGATCGCCGACCGCCCCCGCTATGTGGCCCGCATGGAAGATCAACCGGAGTTGATCGCCGCCCATTCGTGGGAAGCGCAGGAAGACATCTTGCTGGGAATTTACCGCCGGCTTGGCGGTTCCTGACCGCCAAAGAAAAACAAAAGGCCGCCTCCCCATCCGGGGAAGGCGGCCTTTTTCGTCAGATGCGGGCCTGCTCGCGAATGGCGGTGACCAGCATGCCGCCGATGGCCCAGGCCAGGAAGGCGCCGACCACCACCGACGTGATGGCCTTCATGCGCTCGGGGCGCTCGGCGGCCTCGGGCAGGTTGGGCTTCACGAAGTCGATGATGTAGGATTGCTGGCGCTGCGCGTTCATGCGCGCGTTTTCCAGGAACAAGGACGCCGACTCGTAACCCTTGAGGGCGAATTCGTGCTCGGTGACCAGGGCTTCCCACTGCACCAGCTTGGCGTTCACCGGCGTGTCGCCGACGGTGGCGGACATGCGGCGCCGCACTTCGGAGATCTGTTGTTCCAGCGAGGCGATCTTGGAGCGCAGGCTTTTGATCTGGGTGCTGTCGGGCTGCATGAAGGCGGAAACAGCGCCAAGCTCGGCGCGCGCGGTGGTCAATTGCTGGGTCAGCGCGAAGATCAGCCCGCCCGTGGCCGCCGCCGACTGGCTGGGATCGACGTCGCCATAGACGCGACGGAAATCGGACATGGCAAGGCGCGCCGCCTTCAGCCGCTCCTCGGCGTTTTCCACCTCGGTCCGCGCGAAGGCGATGGCGTCGGCCTGCTGCCGCCGGGTCATGGCGTTCAGCAGTTCCTCGCTGTGAACCACCATCTGGCTGACGATCTGCTGCGCCTCCTGCGGAGAGAAGGCCTCGGCGCGGATCTGCATGATGGACGAGCCGGGCTGGAATTCCACGGTCACCCGGTCGAGGAAATATTCCAGAAACTGCTCGCGCGTGGCGCGCGGGGACAGCCGAGAGAAGAAGTCAGCCTTGTCGGTGGACCACAGACGACGCAGGCCGACCGACTTTTCCAACTGTTCCAGCATGGATTGCGAATGCACGTACTCGGCCACCACGGCGGCCTCGCCGGCGCCAAGAAGGTTGCCGCCCATGCCGCCGGTGATGCTGCTCATGACCGTGGCGGTAAGCTCGCCGCGCGTGGGCCCATCCTTGGACTGCACCATCACTTCCGCATGCGAGATATAGCGCGGCGTGGCGATCAGGCCGAAATAAAGGATGCTGAGCAGCGAAGGGATCACCACCACCACGATGAACGATTTCGGCCAGCCACGAGGGTCCGCCACGTGGCGAGTCTGGTTGCCCCGGCGCTGCGGCAGGCTGGGTTGCGAACCGGATTCGAGGGCCGGCACATTGTCGTGCAGGTATTTGATCAGGCTCTTCATAGGCCGGGTTCACTTTCGTAATAACGGATAGCTTCTTCCAAGTTCTCGAACGGCACCAGGCGGCCCCGGCGCAGCACGATCCCCATGTCGCAGAATTGGCGAACCGTATTCGGACTGTGTGAAATGAACAGCAATCCGGATCGGCTGCGCCGGTCGTTGAACGCCGCCAGGCTTTTTTCCTTGAACCGCTTGTCGCCGGTGGCCGTCGCTTCGTCGATCAGGTAGCAGTCGAAGTCGATGGCGAAGCTGATGGCGAAATTCAGCCGGGCCTTCATACCCGAACTGTAGGTGTCGACGCTCATGTCGATGTAGTCGCCCAATTCGGCGAAATCGACGACGAAGTCCACCACCGCATCCAGGTCGGCACCATGCAGGTCGGCGATCATCTGAGCGTTCTGCCGGCCGGTCAGGTGCTGGTGAACGCCGCCGCCGAAGCCCAGCGGCCATGACAGCGACGAGGTACGCACGATGCGTCCCTGGTCGGGCGGCTCGACGCCGGCGATCATTCTCAGCAAGGTGGACTTGCCCGCGCCGTTGCGCCCCAGGATCGCCACCGCGCGATGGGACGGAATCGCCAACGTGGTGGGATGCAGGATGATGCGCTTGCCGGTAGGCGATTTGTACGCCTTGGCGATGTCGTACATGTAAATCATGCGGCAAACTTTCGTCCGACGCTCTCGAGCGCCAAAGCCAGAAGCAGCAGACAGCCGATCCACATGATCACATACGTGACGCTGGCGTAATGCGGGGTATAGGCCTCGAAAAAGGCACCCCGGACAAACTCGATCAAGTGGAAGATCGGGTTGACCAACAAAATGTCGCGCAGCCTGGGCGGCAGCTCGTTGCCATAAAAGAACATGCCCGAGGTCATGAAGATCACGCGGTTGACGATCATGGAGGCATGCTCGAGAACGCTGAAGCGCGGCATCAGCACGCCGAAGATGGACCCCGCGGCGAACCCCAGCAGCGCCAGGCCGCCCAAACTCAGCAGCAGGTTCACATAGCTTTCGATCTGAACCCGCTGACCAAAGAAATTCAGGCCGAAATAAATAAGGAAAAACACGACAAGGTATGTGCCGAACTCCAGGAACGTTCTGGAGACAAGCGTGGATAGCGGCGTCACCTGTCGAAAATAGAATAGGGATTTGTTCGACTTCACTGCGCGGGTCAGGCGGGATTTGATCTGGACGAACATGTAGATCGGCACCACGCCGGTCAGCAGGAACGTTTCCAGCGGCACGCCGGGCGGCAGGCGCCGGCCGGTGAAGCGAAAGATGAAATACAGCGTTCCCAGCATGAGCAACGGCTGAACCAGCGCCCACAGGTAACCCATGCTGGACTTGCCGAACCGGGTCAGCATCTCGCGCACCATCAGCGCCCGCACCACCCGCAGGTGGACGACCAGCGCCTTGCCGAACGGCGGCGCACTCAGCTCGGGCATTTCCGGCGGACGGAAGATCTCGGGGATCTCGAAGGTGCTGATGTCGGCGACATCGGCATCCATGTTGATTTCGCGGCCCAGCTGGCGCGACACCTCGCGCAGCAGCTCGAATAGATCGGGAGTGGAATCGGCGACCTTCTTGACGCGAACCAAGGCCTTTTCGGCTTCCGCCCAGTCGCCGCGTTCCATATGGATGCGGCCCATGGCCAGAAACGCTTCGGCGCAGAAGGGCGACAGATCGATGGCGCGCCGGAACGCTTCCTCGGCAGATTTGGCGTCGCCCGTCGCCATGCGGGCCATGCCCAGCAACACGAAGGTATCCGGGTCGGGCTTGATCCCCGACGCCTCGATGCTGGCCGCCGCCGCTTCGGCGGCTCCCGACGCCTCGCCCAGACGGAAAAGCGCCACCGCCAGCAGAAAGGTTATCTGCGCATCGGCGGGCGCCAGTTCGCGCGCTTGCTCGAGGCGGGCGCGGGCATCGTCGTAGCGACCGTCGCGCAGGGCGATTTCGCCCAAGGCCTGGAACAGCCGGCGGCGATCCAGTTCGTGCAACTGGTCGACGTCGCCTTCCAGCAAATCGGCGGCCATCTCCAGCTCGACCGCGCCCGAGTTGCCGTGCCCCATCTCGTGATGGGCGATGCCGATCAGGTAATAAATCTTGGCCGAGGCGACGCCACGCTCGCGCAGTTCGTTCAGCAGCCCCAGCCCCGCTTCCCATGCCTTCAGCGCGACCAGACATTCCGCCCGGCCAAGGGCGTAAGCCAGGTCGTCGGGAGAACGGGTCAGCCCGGTCAGGAAGCAGTCGTCGGCCTCGGAAAACCTTCGGGCGCGCAGCAGCGACTCGCCATAGGCCAGCAGCATCTCCGGCCAGATGCGGATGATCGGTTCGCCGCGCATGAAGGAATCGGCGGCGTTACGCCATCGCCCGGCGGCAAAGTACGCCCGGCCCAGAT
>DATGXU010000529.1:0-7443 GCA_035298685.1 Magnetospirillum sp.
ATTTCATCGGGCGCGAGAACGTGCGCGCCACCGCCGCGCCCGGCATGCCGCTGTGGCGCGAGCGGCTGTTTGTGGCGCTGTCGCGCAACGCCGCCGACGCCACCCATTTCTTCCACCTGCCCCCCGATCGCGTGGTCGAGATCGGCGTGCAGGTGGAGATCTGAAAGGCCGTCGCCATGGCGGTTCCCTCGTTTCTGACGCGCCACCCGGCGGCCGGTCCGGCGGTCGCCCTGCTGCCGCCCGTCCTGGGCCTCGCCGCCCTGGCCGCGCTGGTGCCGTCGGCGGCGGCGATCATCGCCCTGGTGGGTGGCGGCACGCTGGTGCTGGCGCTGGTGCTGGCGACCGCCCTGGGCTTACGTCTGCAGCCGTGGCAGGGCCAGGCCGCGCTGATGGCGGAACTGGACCGCCGCCGCGAGGAAGCCGAGCGGGCGGCTCGCGCCCATCTCGTCATCGAACAGGCGCTGCTGCATTCCACCGACGTGCTGCGCGCCATGGTCTCGGCCCTGCCGGTGGGGGTGATGACCCTTGACCGCCATGGCCGGGTCGAGATGTGGAACGCCGCCGCCGAAGCCATCCTGGGCTATGCCGCCGAGGTGATGATCGGCCGTCCCCCCACCGAGGTCTTCATGCCCGGCGAAGACAACGGCGCCGCCGCCAACCTGTTCCTGCGCATGGTCACCGGCCAGACCATCAAGGGCGAGGAGGTCAATTGCCGCCGTCCCAACGGGCAGCGGGTGGACGTGCTGTTCTCGGGGGCGCCGCTGATCGAGGACATCGACCACCTGCGCGGCGCCATCTGCGTGTTCGAGGACATCAGCCAGCGCAAGGCCATCGCCAACCAGCTGCAGCATGCCCAGAAGATGGAGGCGGTGGGCCAGCTGACCGGCGGCATGGCGCACGATTTCAACAACATCCTGGGTGTCGCCATCGGCAATCTGGACCTGCTGCAAACCGAATTGGACGATCCGCGAACGCAGGAAATGGTGGAAAGCGCCCTTGGTGCCTTGCTGCGCGGCGCCGAACTGACCCGCGCCCTGCTTGCCTTCGCCCGCCGCCAGCCGCTGCAGCCGGTGCGGCTGGACCCCGGCAACCTGTTGGCCGGCACCACCCGCATGCTGAGTCGCATGCTGGGCGAGCAGATCCACGTCAGCTTCTATAGCGACGGCGACGTGTGGCCCATCCTGGCCGACCCCGCGCAATTGGAATCGGCCATCACCAATCTGGCCATCAACGCCCGCGACGCCATGCCGTCGGGCGGCGAGCTCACCATTTCCATCCATAACACGGTGATCGAAGCGGAGGACCCCAAGAACCCGGAATTGAAATCGGGCAACTGGGTGGTGATCGAGGTGATCGACACCGGCACAGGCATGTCGCCCGAGGTCGTCGCCCGCGTTTTCGAGCCGTTCTTCACCACCAAGGAGGTCGGACAAGGCACCGGATTGGGGCTGTCCATGGTTTATGGCTTCATGAAGCAGTCCGGCGGGCTCATCAGGATTTACAGCGAACCAGGCTTCGGCACCGTGGTGCGTCTGTATCTGCCCCCGGCGCCCGGAATTTCGGACGAATGCGGCGCCGCCGGCGCGCAGGACAGGGCGGTGGAAGGCGGCCACGAACGCATTCTGGTGGTGGAAGACAACGCCGACATGCGGCGCATGGCGGAGACGCAATTGTCCAAGCTGGGCTATGCCGTCACCTGCGCCGACAACGGCCGCAC
This sequence comes from Magnetospirillum sp., assembly GCA_035298685.1. Taxonomy (GTDB): domain Bacteria; phylum Pseudomonadota; class Alphaproteobacteria; order Rhodospirillales; family Magnetospirillaceae; genus Magnetospirillum. The sequence continues at coordinate 1,718 of DATGXU010000529.1, forward strand.
CGCCCTTGCCGCCCTGCAAGACGGGCTGGAGGTGGATCTGCTGTTTACCGACGTGGTGATGCCCGAGGGCATGACCGGCTTCGAACTGGTCGAGGTGGCGCGAACCCTGCGGCCGGGCCTCAGGGCGCTGCTGACCTCGGGCTTTCCCGGCAACAATTTCGAACTGCCTGCCGCGGGGCTGGCGCCCTTTCATTTCCTGGGCAAGCCCTACCGCCGACAGGATCTGGCACGGGCAGTGCGCAATGCCCTTGATGGCAAGGATACCGCAGCATGAGCGACAGGCTGATAGTCATCGACGATCAGGCGGACTTCGCCAGCTTCGTCAGGAAAGTGGCGGAAAGGGTTGGCTACGAGGTGCGCACCACCACCCAGCCCGCTGAATTCCGCCAATGGCTGCGCGAGTGGTCGCCGACCCTGATCATCCTCGATCTGGTGATGCCCGAGGTGGACGGCGTGGAGATCCTGCGCTTCCTGGCCGAGGAACACTGCACCGCCACCATCTTCATCATGAGCGGCTTCGATCACCGGGTGCTGGATGCCGCCCGCCGCCTGGGCCTGGAACGGGGCCTCAACATCGCCGCCACCCTGGAAAAGCCGCTGCGCGCCAAGGAACTGACCACCCTGCTGGAACTTCACAAGGTGGCGCCTAGCGCCGAAATCACCGTCGACGCCCTGCACGAGGCCATCGGCAAGGGCGATATCCAGCCCTTTTACCAGCCCAAGGTCAACCTGCGTTCCTGGCAGCCCATGGGCTTCGAGGCGCTGGTGCGCTGGCGCCATGCCAAGCGCGGCGTCATATCGCCCGACGAGTTCGTTCCCATGGCCGAAGCCAGCGGAAGCATCGACGACCTCAGCAAGGCGGTGGCCGGTTCGGCCATGGCGCAACTGGCGACGTGGCTGCACACGGGCATGGATCTGAAGATGTCCATCAACCTGTCGGGGCGCAACCTGCACGAGGTCACGCTGGCGGACCGCCTGAGCAGCATGTGCCGCCAGGCCGGCGTGCCGGAAGACCACATCACCTTCGAGGTCACGGAAACCGCCGCCATGGCCGATCCGGTGCGGGCGCTCGACATTCTCACCCGGCTGCGGATCAAGGGGTTCGAGCTGTCCATCGACGATTTCGGCACCGGCTATTCCTCGCTGGTCCAGCTGCACCGCCTGCCGTTCTCGGAACTGAAGATCGACCAGTCCTTCGTGCGCGAATGCGACCGTTCGCGCGAGGCGCGGGTGATCGTCAAGGCGATCATCGAGCTGGCGCACAATCTGGAAATGTTCACCGTGGCGGAAGGGGCCGAGACCGAGGACGTGGTGCACGTGCTCGAGGATATGGGCTGCGACGCCGTGCAGGGCTACGCCTTCGCCCGGCCCATGGGGGCCGATCGCGTTCCCGCATGGCTGGAGGAATGGTCCGGCGGCGCCATGCAGCGCCATTGAGCCCTGCGCGCGGCGTTGCAAGCGGCGTCAGGAAGGCTTAGGCTCTGGCCATGCTCGCCGCCTCCGAGGATTTCCTGATCGAGGCCGCCCGCGGGGAACTCTCGCGCTGCTGGCCCAAGCCCACCGTCGCCGCCCTGTGCGCCGCCCTGGACGCCGTGTTCCGGTTGGCCGACGCCACCTGGAACGCCCGCCGCTCCAACCTTCGCTACATGCTGGAGGCCCCGGCTTCCGCCTGCAAGGCCGGCTGCGGCTGGTGTTGCCACCAGCAGGTCGGCGTATCGACGCCCGAGGCCATCCGCATCGCCGCCCACCTGCGTACCCTGCCCGAGGACGAAGGCGCCGCCATCGGCGCCCGCGTGCGCGAGGTCGCCAAGCGCACCCAGGGCATGACCACCGGCCAGCGCGCCGCGTCGAAGCTGGCCTGTCCCTTTCTGGGCGCCGACGGTGCCTGCATGATCTATGCGGTGCGGCCGCTGCGCTGTCGCGGCCTGCACTCCATCGACGTGGACTTCTGCATCGCCTGCCACGAGGACCTGGACGCCATGCGCCGCCGCCTGGAAGCGGGCGAGCTGAAGCCGGTGTTCCTGGAAACCCCCGAGCGCATCTACGACAGCGCGCTGGCCGGCGTGCTGAAGGCGTTGTCCAAGGGCGCGCCCAAGGCGGTGGTGTCGCTGGAACTTTCGGCGGCGGTGGCCGCCCTGCTGGAGCAGCCCAAGCTGGCCGAACGCTGGCTGGCCGGTGCGCGCCCCGACAAGGCGCTGCATCTGGTTCCCGGAAAGCCGGGCTGACGCCTTGGCCGGGCCTGACCGTCATCAAAGCGTTTTGCGCGCGGGCCATGGAATTCTGGCTGCCGCGCCCCATATCCATCCGCGTTTGTCGCCGCGCTGGAATTGAGCGCGGAAGGACGGTAAAGGTTTCCGCCATGCATCGCTTTGCCAATCCTGCCCGCTTCATGCGGATCGCCGCGCTGGTCCACCCCTGGGCCGTGGGCGTCGCCATTCTCGCCTTGGGGGCCGGCCTGTGGTTCGGCCTGATCGGCTCGCCCGCCGACTATCAGCAGGGCGAGTCTGTGCGCATCATGTACATCCACGTGCCGGCGGCCTGGATGGGGCTGTTCTGCTACGTCTCCATGGCGGTGTGTTCGGCCATGGCGCTGATTTGGAAGCATCCGCTGGCCGATCTGCTGGCGCGCGCCACCGCGCCGGTCGGCGCCGCCTTCACCTTCATCTGCCTGGTCACCGGCGCGCTGTGGGGCAAGCCCATGTGGGGCACCTGGTGGGTGTGGGACGCGCGGCTGACCAGCATGCTGATCCTTTTGTTCCTCTATCTGGGCTACATGGCCCTGGCCGACGCCTTCGACGACCCCCAGCGCGGGCAGAAGGCCGCCGCCATCCTGGCGCTGGTGGGCGTGGTCAACGTGCCGATCATCAAATATTCGGTGGACTGGTGGAACACCCTGCACCAGCCCGCCAGCGTGATGAAGATGGGCGGCCCCAGCATCGACAAGACCATGATGGTGCCGCTGATGCTGATGGCGGTGGGTTTCCACGCCTTCTGGCTGGTGGTGCTGATCCTGCGCACCCGGGCCGAGATCGCCGCCGCCAAGGTGCGGACCCTGCGTATGGCCCAGGTCCACGCGGCCGGGCAAGGGGAGCAAGCCTGACATGGAATCCCTGACCTCGTTCCTGGCCATGGGCGGCTATGGCGGCTTTGTGTGGCCGGCCTATGCGCTGACCGTAGTGGTTCTGGCCGCCGTGGTGGTCGCTTCGATCCGCGCCGCGCGTGCGCGTGAGGCCGAGCTCGAGCAATTGCAGAAGATGCGCCCCGGCCGTGCCCGACGCCGCGAGGCTTCGGCTGTGCCCAATCCGGAGAAGCAAGCCTCGTGACCCGCAAGCAACGCCGCCTGTATTTCGTCGTTCTCGGCCTGCTGGCGGTGGGGGCCGCCGCCGCGCTGGTGCTGACCGCGCTGCGCCAGGACATCGTCTTCTTCTTCAGCCCCACCGAAATCGTCGAGGCCAAGGTGCCCACCGAAGGTCGCCGCATCCGTCTGGGCGGGCTGGTCGAACAGGGCAGCGTCGCCAAGGAAGGCGCCACCGTGCGCTTCCGCGTCACCGATGGCGCCCATGTGGTGCCGGTGGTGTTCTCGGGGCTGCTGCCCGACCTGTTTCGCGAGGGCCAGGGCGTGGTGACCGAGGGCAAGATGGGCCGCGACGGCGTGTTCCTGGCGGCGGAAGTGCTGGCCAAGCACGACGAGAACTACATGCCCAAGGAAGTGGCCGAGAGCCTGAAGAAGTCCGGCCATTGGCAGGGCGAAGGCCAGCCCGCCAAGTAACCTTTTCGCCGAGCCGAGGTAGTACATGATCGCCGAAATCGGCCATTTCGCCCTTATCCTGGCGCTGGGCGTCGCCTTGCTGCAGGCGACGCTGCCGATGATCGGGGCGCGCCGCAACGATCCCATGCTGATGGGGCTGTCCGGTCCCACCTCGGTGGTGCAGTTCCTGCTGGTGGGCGTGGCCTTCGCCGCGCTGATGCATGCCTATGTGACGTCGGACTTTTCCGTGCTGAACGTGGCGCAGAACAGCCACACCGACAAACCCATGCTGTACAAGGTGGCCGGACTGTGGGGCAACCACGAGGGCTCGCTGCTGCTGTGGATCACCATCCTGTCGGTGTTCGGGCTGGCGGTGACCCTGTTCGGCGGCAACCTGCCGCCGGGGCTGAAGTCGCGCGCGCTGGCGGTGCAGGCCATCATCACCGTGGGTTTCCTGCTGTTCATCCTGTTCACCTCGAACCCGTTCGAACGCCTGGACCCCGCTCCCTTCAACGGGCGCGGCCTCAACCCGCTGCTGCAGGACCCCGGCCTCGCCTTCCATCCCCCCTTTCTGTACCTGGGCTATGTGGGCTTCTCGATGGCGTTCTCGTTCGCCATCGCCGCGCTGATCGAAGGCCGGGTGGACGCCGCCTGGGCCCGCTGGGTGCGGCCGTGGACGCTGGCCGCCTGGGTGTTCCTGACCTGCGGCATCATCCTGGGCTCGTGGTGGGCCTATTACGAGCTGGGCTGGGGCGGCTGGTGGTATTGGGACCCGGTGGAAAACGCCTCGTTCATGCCGTGGCTGGCCGGCACCGCGCTCTTGCATTCCGCCGTGGTGGTGGAAAAGCGCGACGCGCTGAAAAGCTGGACCATCTTTTTGGCCATCGTCGCCTTCGGCCTGTCGCTGCTGGGCACCTTCCTGGTGCGTTCGGGCGTCATCACCTCGGTGCATGCCTTCGCCAGCGATCCCACCCGCGGCATCTTCATCCTGGGCCTGCTGGTGGTCGCCATCGGCGGTTCGTTCACCCTGTTCGCCATCCGCGCCCCCCAACTCAAGACCGGCGGGCTGTTCGCCCCGGTGTCGCGTGAAGGCGCGCTGCTGCTCAACAACGTGCTGATGGCCACCGGTGCCGGCACCGTGCTGCTGGGCACCCTTTATCCGCTGTTCGCCGATGCCCTGCAACTGGGCAAGGTGTCGGTGGGGCCGCCGTTCTTCAACGCCGTGTTCGTGCCGCTGATGGTGCCCATGGTGCTGGCCATGGCGGTCGGCCCGCTGATGTCGTGGAAGCGGTCGGATCTGGCCGGCGTGCTGGTGCGCCTAAAGATCGCCATCGGCCTGTCGCTGGTGGTGGTGGCCGCCACCTGGTTCCTGCAGGGCGGTTCGGCGGCGCCGTGGTGGGCCGCCGGCGGCATGGGCCTGGCCGCGTGGCTGTTCCTGGGCACCTGGGCGGAATGGGCCGAGCGGGTGCGGCTGTTCAAGGGGCCGCTGTCCGAATCGCTGCGTCGCGCCGCGCGCCTGCCGCGCGCCGCCTGGGGCATGACGCTCACCCATGCCGGGTTGGCGGTGTTCATCGCCGGCGCCACCGCGTCGTCGGCGTGGAAGGTGGAATCGGTGCAAAGCCAGCACATCGGCCAAGCGGTCACCGTGTCCGGCTATACCTTCACCCTGACCGACGTTCAGGATGTGCCCGGCCCCAATTACACCGCCACCACCGGCACGTTCCAGGTGACGCGGGACGGTAAGCCGTTCGCCACCATGACTCCGGCCAAACGCGTCTACAAGATGCCGCCCCGGCCGACCACCGAAGCCGCCATCGAAAGCACCTTCTGGGGCGACGTCTACGCCGTTGTCGGCGACAAGGATGCCGGCGGCGGCTATGTGACCCGGCTGTATTTCAACCCGCTGGTGCCGTGGATGTGGGCCGGCGCCTTCATCATGGTCATCGGCGGGCTGACCTCGCTGTCGGACCGCCGCCAC
>DATGXU010000530.1:0-11029 GCA_035298685.1 Magnetospirillum sp.
TGGTCATAGCGGGGGGCCTGCACCCGATCCCATCCCGAACTCGGCCGTGAAAACCCCCAGCGCCAATGGTACTGTGTCTTAAGGCACGGGAGAGTAGGTCGCCGCCAGGTCTTCTAAGGAAACGTTAAACCTATACACGACGACAAACGATGAACGCAGGCCCCGAAAGCCTGCGTTTCGCGTTTTAGAGCAACAATTTCACGCGGGGTGGAGCAGCCCGGTAGCTCGTCAGGCTCATAACCTGAAGGTCGCAGGTTCAAATCCTGCCCCCGCAACCAAGTTTCCTGAATGAAATCAAGCCCCTGGCCGCAAGGTCGGGGGCTTTTTCATGTGCCGCGAGCGCTTCCGCCGCGTTCCCGCCAATTCGCAGGCGTTTCCAGCGGTTTAGCGACGTTTTCCCGCCTGTTCCGACGCATTCGCGGATATTCCATGTCACACGCACGGCACATGGAAAGGCGATTTCGTTCGGCGAAAGTTCCTGGGGTGCGGGACGAAAAAGTGTAGTTACGGAAATTCGTTGACGGCGTGAATTCTTGTAACTACATTTAATCCCATGAAGATCGTCTACGACCCTCCGAAACGTGCAGCCAACCTGCTGAAGCACGGGTTGGATTTCGCCGACCTGGAGGACGGGACGTTCTTCGAGACGGCGCTGGTACGCCCGGCCAAGCTGGGGCGTTTCCAGGCCATCGGCCGCTTCGAGGATGGGACCATTGCGGTTGTCTTCGCCCTGCTCGGCAGCGAAGGGATATCCATCATCAGCATGCGACCGGCCAGCAAGCAGGAAAGGAGCCTGTTCGATGCCCACCAAGCGCACTGACTTCGAAGAGGGGCACGGCTTCACCAAGGAGGATTGGGACGCCGTGAGCGACAATCCCGAATGGACCGAGGCCGATTTCAAGCAGGCCAAGCCTTTCACCGAGGCTTTTCCCGATCTGGCCGAAAGCCTGCGCAAGAGCCGCGGACGCCCAAAGGCGGAAGCGCCGAAAAAGCAGGTGACGCTTCGCCTCGATGCCGATGTGGTGGAGTTCTTCCGCCAGGCCGGACCGGGGTGGCAATCGCGCATCAACGAAAGCCTGAGGAAGTCGGCCGGGCTCGAAAAATAGCCGAAGGGCGGAACCTCAGGTCACGTCCCGTTGAGTGGTGTAGCAGCGTTTGCCTGGGAATGATGGTGCGGGGCGCGAAGCGCCCGGAGGCATCATTCCCGGGCGGCTGCGGGAGCACACGCTGTGCGGTCTGCTGATGCATTCGAGCTTGGCGGTGACGACGGACGGTGTTCCCTTGGGGTTGGCGGCGGTAAAATTCTGGACCAGGGACAAATTCAAAGGTACCGCTGCGCTTAAGCGGAAAATCAACCCGACCAGGGTTCCCATCGAGACCAAGGAGAGCTACCGCTGGTTAGAAAATTTGCGCCAGTCCACGGCGCTGTTCAGTGATCCAGGCCGCTGCGTGCATATTGGCGACCGCGAGAGCGACATCTACGAACTGTTCTGCTTGGCGTACGACCTTGGGACATTCTTCGTGGTCCGGGTCCAAACCGATCGCCTGGCCCATTTGCCGGAGGGCGGTACAGCCGATGGAATCGGAGGCAGGGTCTACCAACAGATGGAGGCCTTGCCCTGGATGGGGCGTCATACGGTCCGGATCGGCGGCGAGGCGGCTCAGTCGGAGAGCGTGTCACTGGCCATCAAGTTCATCACCATTGAGACTCTGCCCCCCATAGGCAAGAAGAAGGCCTGCAAACCCCAAAAGCTTGCCTATATCCACGCCCTTGAAGAGCGCGAACCGGAAGGCCGCCCCAGAATCGACTGGCGGTTGGTCACAAACCTGCCTGTCACCACCCTGGCCGATGCCACCGAGAAGCTGTCCTGGTACGCCCGACGCTGGAAAATCGAAGTTTTTCATAAGGTGATGAAGTCGGGCTGCAAGGCCGAGGACCTCAAGCTTCGTACCGCAGAGCGCTTGGTCAAACTCCTCGCCATCATCGCGGTCGTCAGTTGGCGCATCTTCTGGATCACCATGGCCAGCAGAGCCAACCCCGCAGCGCCCCCTGAAACCGCGTTGACCCCAGCCGAAATCACCATTCTCGACCGGATCATCCCGCCATCGTCGAAGCCGGAACAGAAGATGCATACGTTGGCCGCGTATGCGAACCGCCTAGCCCGCCTTGGAGGCTACCTCAATCGGTCTCACGACCCGCCGCCCGGAAATCTCGTCATGTGGCGAGGTATCTCACGCCTGCACGATATCGCTTTCGGATTCCGGATTGCCATAAAGGTTATGGGTAATTGAAAGATTCACCGGACGGATACGGATATCTTGACCTATATCGCCGGCGAGAGCGGCAGCATCGCGGTGGCGCAAGGTTTCGTCGCCCAGTTGCGCACCCGCTGCCGTGAACTGGCCTCCAAGCCCGGCACCCTGGGCCGCGCCCGCCCCGAGCTGCATGCCGATCTGCGCAGCGTCGCCCACAAAGGCTACGTCATCTTCTTCCGCTATGCCGAGGACCGGTTGGAAGTCGTCAACATCCTGGAAGGCCACCGCGATGTGGACAGTCTTTTCTAGGGCGGGGGTGAGTAAGCACGGTTCCCCTCTTCATAGGGGTGTTGCCTTGGGAGCGCTTCCGGGAATGAACCATCTCTCATTGAAAACCAATGTGTTATGCCGCCTTGTATCCGGGCATTGAGCGCTGTCACTGTAATCCGAGGACACTTCTCTGTGTCCCTGTGTCCCTGTGTCCCTGTGCCTCTGTGGTTTTTTCCTTCCGGTCGTCCTGGATCACATCCCATGCGGGCGTGAGAAGAACGCCCACATCACATCGTTCGCGCTGATGGCTTGGCTGGGAGGCTCCCCCCGGGGCTTGCTACCGCCTGGCCAACTATGGCCGCCGGTTTCGGTGACGCACAGCATGACAGGAGCGCCGCGGCTGCTTCCCGCGTAGAGATCGCAATACGCTCCAGGCACTTGCGTCACTCTCGTGGGCTGCGTGGAGGCTCGATTGAAGGAAACCCATTTGGCGACGGTATCGGGAACGGAAACGAAATCCGTCACCTGATCGGGATTGCGAAAGGTGTTGCCGGCCCCGCCGTTGAACAGGACGTGATCATCGTCCTTGGCATGGATATGTAACACGGGAACCGGCAAACTCGGCCGACAGGACTTGGTGTTTTCCGTACCCGCCACCGACATGATTCCGTCCAAGATATCCGCCATCTCACAGGCCAGACGATATGACATCATGCCGCCGTTGGACATTCCTACGGCATAGACCCGGTGGTCCGCGATCGGATAGCGAACCTTGATCTGCCGGATCATCTCCCGGATGAAGGCGACGTCATCGACACCCTTGTCTCTCGCCCAGCCACAGCAGTTTCCCGCGTTCCAGGTCGCAAGCTTTGTTCCGCCCAAGGCCCCCGAGCCATTGGGAAAGGCGACGATGAAACCGGCCTCGTCGGACTTGGAAATCAGACCATAAAGCTGGTCCTGGGCCATGTGGTTCATGTCACCGCCACCACCGTGAAGGGCGATGACCAGGGGCAGCCGGGTCCCCGGTGGAGACGTCTTTGGCAGATGCACCAGATATTTGCGCTCCTGCCCACTGACGGTAACCGTGAGCGCTTTGTCGCCCACCTCCTGGCTCGTGTCCCAGTCCTTCCGCTCGTTTTTGCGCTCGGCAATCCGTTCCTTGAGGCGTTCCCGCAAGCTGCCATCCCAGGCAGCGGCGGGGCCGGACGCCAGCAGAAGGATGGGGCCCAAGGACATCACCAGCAAACGCTTGAACGGCATGGCAAGCCTCCTCCGAGCGCGCTCATACACCTGGGCGCACAGTGCGGCGTGAACATGCGGAATCACGCTCTCGAATAACTATGGCTTCCGGTGACGGTGCACTCAATACGCGCCCCGCAAACCCGTACCTTCACCCGGTTCGCAGTCAACGGCCAAATGCGCGAAAATATTTGAGACGATAGGTCGTTTCCATGCGAAGTGCCTGCAGTTGAATGGTCAGAAGTCTAGCTGTACAAGCAAAGATGGTGCGTCCATAGCATCCTCTCGTCAATTTCTTTCGCCGCGGCGGTAGGTCATTGCCGTCCATCCGTGTAAGGGCATCGCCTGCCGGGCCGGCCCGATCTGCCGCCGGATCAGCAACCGGTGGTCAATCCCAAGCTGGTGGAGCTTGCTGCCGAGCAGGCCGCCGCGAGGAAGCGCCTGCTCGGCTATCTGCTTTTTCTTGGTTTCTGGGGATTGGTGAGCATGTTGTTCTTCTTCAAATAGCGTATCCGCGCAGCCGATCCCAGCCACGCACCGCCCGACCGACGATGGTGTCGGTCGGGCGGTTTCCTGTGTGAACGGGGGCGGGGCTCACTCCTGGACGACGTAGGTGTAGAAGCGGATGCTGCCGTCGGCTTCTGTCTCGCGGTACAGGCCCTGGATCTCGGCCTCGAAGCCGGGAAACAGGTTGGCGCTGCGCTCGAACATTTTCAGGTAGTCGAGCATGGGCTTGGCCCGCTGGCACAGGCGTTCGCCCGGGATGATGGTGGCGATGCCCGGCGGATAGACCACCCATAGCGTGGTGGCGATGCGCCCGTCGATGCTGTCGATGGGAAGGTAGTCCACCTGGTTGCGGGTCAGCTTGCGCACGGCGTCGCTGGGCCGCATGACCATATTGGGACGATGCTCGGGCGAGAATTGCGCGCGCTGCAGGGCGCTGAGGTTGCCCTGCCGGAAAAAGCCGTGCATTTCCCGGCACAAATCCTGCAGGCGCACGCCGCGATAGCGGTGCGGCCGGCGCTGGACGAATTCGGGGATGATGTCGTCCAGCAGGGCGTTGTCGTCATGGTGCCGCTTGAAGGCGACCAGCGAGCTCAGCAGCGTGCCCGCCTTGCTGGATTCCACGCCCGGCGTCAGCAGAAACAGCAGCGAGTTGAGGTCGTTCTTTTCCGGCACCACCCGGTTTTCCCTGAGGTACTGGGCCACCACCGGAGCCGGTATGCCGTAATCGGCATAGGCGCCGGTCAGCGGGTCGAAGCCGGGGGTGATCAGGGTCAGCTTGTTGGGGTCCGTCATGGCATAGCCCGACTCGGTGACGTGGCGGAAGCCATGCCAACGGGCCCCCGGCGTCAGCTCCCAATAGCGGGTGTCCGAGGCGATGGCGTCGGTCGGCACGTCCTCCCACGCCACCATTCTAGCGCCGTCGCGGTCGGTCCGCTCGGGCACCACGTCGGGGACGAAGGGATCGAAGAACCATTGCCGCGCCGGGTCCTTTTCCCGGTCGCGGAGTTCCTGGCCGACCTTTCGGATCTTCTTGCGCAGCTCGATGCCCAGCCGGACGGTGTCGTCCCACAGCACCTCGCCCGAGCGGCCGCGCATCATCTGCGCGCCCACGTCCAGCGAGGCGAACAACGGGTAGAACGGCGACGTCGAGGCGTGCAACAGGAAGGTTTCGTTAAAACGGCGATGCTCGATGCGCCGCTTCTGCCCCTTGATGTGCCGGTCGCGGATGTGGATCTGCGAGGCTTGCGAGAAACCGGCCATCTGCTTGTGGGTGGACTGGGTGGTGATGATGCCCGGCGCCTGTTCGCCCAGGTTCTCCAGCCCCATGCCGTAGCGACCCTTGAACAGCGGATGGAACTTCAGGAAGCCGGCCCATGCCTCGTCGAACAGGATGTAGTCGCACAGGTGGCCGATGCGCTCGAGGATGCGCTCGGCGTTGTAGATGGTGCCGTCATAGGTGCACTGCTCGATCACCGCCACCCGGAACGGCCGGGGCTTCTTCCACGCCTCGGGGTCCTTGACCAGCGGATTGGTGCGGATCTTCTCGCGGATCGCCTCCTCGTCGAAGGCGTCGGTGTAAATGGGGCCGATAAGGCCCTGGGCGTTGCGGTCGGTCTCCAGGAAGATGGGGATGCCGCCCCCCAGAACCAGCGCGCCGTGATGGGCCGCCTTGTGGTTGTTGCGGTCGAACAGCACCAGGTCGTCCTCGGCCACCAGGGCCGACAGCACGATCTTGTTGGAAGACGACGTGCCGTTGAGGACGAAATAGGTCTTCTCGGCGCCGAAGATCTTGGCGGCTTGCTTTTGCGCCTGCAGTGCCGGGCCTTCGTGGATCAACAGGTCGCCCAGTTCCAGCACCGAGTTGTCGAGGTCGTCGCGGAACACCGCCTCGCCCAGATGCTCGACGAAGATGCGGCCGATGGGGCTGCGGTTGTAGAAGATGCCGCCGTTATGGCCGGGGCAGGTCCACAGCTGGTTGCCTTCCTCGGCGTAATCCACCAGGGCGCCGAAGAACGGTGTCTTCAACGTCTCGGCGAATTGCTTCAGCCGGCTGACCAATCCCTTGGCGATGAATTCGGGGGTTTCTTCGGCCAGGAACACATAGCCGTCGATGTAGTCCAGCACGTCCACCGGGATATCCTCGAACCGCTCGCCGCGGACCAGAATGACGATGGGCATTTCCAGGCCGCGCCGCCGCATCAGGTTGATCAGCGCGGTGGCGCCGGCGCCCGACGCGCTGTTGTCCCAGTCGATCAGCACACAGCCGATGGCGGCGTCGGTCTGCACCGCGAGCTCGGCGTCTTCCATGCGACGCGCCCGGACGACTTCGAAGCCAAGTTGCTCAATGTTGACGATGATCTGCTGAAAGCGCGCGCCTTCGAGGTCGTCGTTGTCGAATGCCGGAGCGCAAACAAGAACCGTCAGTCGCCGGAAAAATTCCATGCCGCCCTCTGTGCCTGAAAAATGCCAAGGAGGGGGAATAATGCCAAAATGGGTGCGGCTGTCACCTCGGATATGGGGTGCAGCAAAACGTTCACATTTCATGCCGCCCCGAACCAAAGCGTCAATACACTTCGGGGACCACGATGTCGGGCGGAAGGGCGGCGCGCACGTAGTCGGGATGCCGTACGCGCTCGGGCAGTTGGATCGCCGGGTGCTCGATTTCCTGATAGTCGATCTGCGACAGAAGGTGATGGATGCAGTTCAGCCGCGCCTTCTTTTTATCCACGGCTTCGATCACCCACCAGCGGGCCTCGGGGATGTTGGTTCGCTCCAGCATTTCCTGCTTGGCCAGGGTGTAGTGCTCCCAGCGGCGCCGGGATTCCAGGTCCATGGGGCTCAGCTTCCATTGCTTGATGGGATCGTCGATCCGCATCTGAAAGCGGAAGTGCTGCTCTTCGTCGGTGATCGAAAACCAATACTTGATCAGGATGATGCCCGAACGCACCAGCATGCGCTCGAATTCGGGAACCGAACGGAAGAATTCCTCGACGTCCTCCTCGCTGCAAAAGCCCATCACCCGTTCGACGCCGGCGCGATTGTACCAGGACCGGTCAAACAGGACGATCTCGCCCCCGGCTGGCAGATACGGGACGTAACGCTGGAAGTACCATTGCGTCCGCTCGCGTTCGTTGGGTGCGGGCAGGGCGGCGACGCGGCAAACCCGCGGGTTCAGGCGCTGGGTGATGCGCTTGATGGCGCCGCCTTTGCCGGCGGCGTCACGCCCCTCGAACAGCACGACCACCTTCAGCTTGTTGTGCACCACCCAATCCTGCAGCTTCACCAATTCGCCCTGCAGGCGAAACAGCTCGCGGAAGTAATGCAGGCTGCCGCTCATGTCGGGGTGCTGGCCGGAATCAATCCCTTCCTGCAACAGGCGGGCAAAGCGGTCGTCGCCGTCGTCGTTGAAGTGCTGCTCGAGCTCCTCGTCGAAATCGTCCTGGTGTTCGGCGCGGATGCGTGCGGCCAGCTTGGCCTGTTCGTCGGTGTCTGTCATAGGGGGCCTTGGGGTCCGGAGATGCAGCGGGATGATAGCCAGCGTTTCGGGGGTGAAGATTGAAGCTTCGATGACAACGCAAATAAAAGTTCACGGGTGCCGGGCGCCGAACCGCTCCATACGGGTGGGGAAGGGCGGCTCTGGGGGCGGCGGCCGGGGCAGATGTCGTCGGCCACCCGTGACACGCTTTCCGCCAACCAGATGATGCGTTGCGTGCCATTGCTGGCTATGGTGCGGCACGCGTTTTGAGCGGCTCAGCCCCGCCCACCCCCTCGGCCGCCGACGACACCCTGCCCGGAGCTTCCGATGAGCCTGCATGCCGTCACCGACTTGCTCAACAAGCAGAAGCTTGTCGAAAACATGATTCGTCCCCAGGGAGCGCGCCGCCAGGATTTGGTCGAGTCCCTGGTGCACAAGCAGCACGTCGCCGAATTGCAGGCCACGCTGGCGCGCCTGTCCACCGTCGAGATCGGGCAAATCCTCGAGTCGCTGTCGATTGAAGATGCCATCCGGGTGTGGGAGCAGGTCGACGAGTCGCGCGAGGACGACATCCTGTGGGAGGTTTCGACGACGCTGGGGGAACATCTGGCCGGGCCGCGCGAGCCGCGCTTCCGCCAAGGTCAGATCAGCGCCTACGAACTTGTGGACGGGCGCATGCGCGTCGCCGAGATCGCTTGCCGCAAGGACATCGAGGCAATCCGGCCCATCTGGATCGACCTGCTGGGCGCCTCGATCTCGGAACGCGGCTGGATCGCCCGGCATTACGGGCTGGATCTGCCCGATCCCGACGATCTGACGGACCTTGAGGTCAGCGCCCGTTTCTACGAGGAGGAAAACGACGAGATCCACCTGCATTCCAATTTCCTGCTCGACCGCGAAGGCTCCTCGCTCAACGTTCCGGTGGCGTTCGTCGTCCACAAGGGCATTCTGTTCAGCGTGCGCAATCAGGAACTGCCGGTCTTCCGCCTGCAGCGGCTGCGCATGCGCCAACCCGGCGAGGTGTCGGACTGCAAGGACGTGCTGCTGGGCTTGTACGCCGCCGACGTGGAATATTCGGCCGACGCCCTGGAAGACGCCTACGCCACCCTTCGCCGCGTCGGCCAACAGGTGCTGAGCGAGAACGTCAGCGATGCCGACGCCGCCGGCATTCTGGGCGACATCGCCGAGGAAGAAGACCTGAACGGGCGCATCCGCAGCAATATGCTGGATACCCAGAGGGCGGTATCCTTCCTGGTGCGCGGCCGCTTCCTGTCGCCGGATCAACTGGAGGGCGCGCGCGAGATCATCCGCGACATCGAGTCGCTGAATTCGCACACCGCCTTCCTGTTCGAAAAAATCAACTTCCTGATGGATGCCACGGTGGGCTTCATCAACATCAATCAGAACAAGCGCGTGTCGCAATTGACCGTGGCCGGCGTGGTGTTCATGCCGCTGAACGTGCTGGCGGGTGTCGGCGGCATGTCCGAGTTCTCGATGATGACCCAGGGCATCCCATGGCCCATCGCCTACGGCGCGTTCATGGTTGGCATGACCCTGGTGGGCTGGGGCACCTACGTCACCGTGAAATTCGTCGAGAACCGCAAGCGGCGGGCCAACCTGGCGGCCAGCCGGCTGCGCAAGGCGGTGTAGCGGGGGGGCTCAGGCCGACAGGCTGTAGTCGCCGTGCCCCAGGCTG
This sequence comes from Magnetospirillum sp., assembly GCA_035298685.1. Taxonomy (GTDB): domain Bacteria; phylum Pseudomonadota; class Alphaproteobacteria; order Rhodospirillales; family Magnetospirillaceae; genus Magnetospirillum. Next base: position 9,444 of record DATGXU010000530.1, read on the forward strand.
CGCGGCAGCGTCGCCACGTCGTCCTCGCGGATGATCTCGCCCACCGCATAGACGCAACGGATGCAATTGCGCGCATGGGGGCACGCACGGCGCGGAACCGAGCGGGCCAGATACCAGGCCGGCAGGCCTTGGTCGTCGTTTCCCTCGCGCGGGGTTGGCGTGCAGGCCTCGGTGGTGACGATGACGTGGCTGCGGTTTACGGTCTCGCCCGACCAGTGATGGAAGACGTAGCAGACCTCGTCGGCGGGGCTGGGGATGGCGAGTTTGTCCCACATGTGTCTGTTCCTTTCTTTCAAACGGTGGCTGCGGCTTCGCAAAGGGTGGTGGGCGCCACGGTGGGTGGGCGCAGGCAACGCTCTGGCGGGAAGGTGACGGTGACGCGGGTTCCGACGCCGACGTCGCTGCTGAGTTCCAGGCGGCCGCCGTGCAGTTCCATCAGGCGTTTGGCCAGGGGCAAGCCAAGGCCGGTGCCTTCGTTGTTGATCAATCGGGTGTGGGCGGCTTGTGCGAACGGGGTCAGCACCTTGGCGATCTCGTTGGCCGGAATGCCGACGCCGTTGTCGCTGACCGAAAGGTTGACGCTGCCGCCGCCGTGGTAGGCGCGCACCCAGACGCAGCCGCCGCGATGCGTGAACTTGATCGCATTCGACATCAGGTTCAGCACCACCTGCTTGACCTTGAGCGGGTCGCACCAGATTTCGTGCAGTCCAGGGGCGACGTCGAGCGTGAGGAGTACGCCGCCGCGCCGCGCCTGCTCCTGCATCAGCCGTTGGCAGCTTTGCAGCAGGTTCCTCAGGTCGGTTTCGGATTCGTTCAGCTCAAGCCGGCCGGCCTCGATCTTCGACAGGTCCAGCACGTCGTTGATGAGGTGCAGCAGGTGAGACGACGCCTGGTGGATGTCGGCGGCGAACTCGCGGTACTTGTCGTTGCCGCACGGTCCCAACACCTCGTCCTTGATCATCTCCGAGAAGCCCAGGATGGCGTTCAGGGGGGTGCGCAGCTCGTGGCTCATGTCGGCCAGGCACGAGCGGGTGGACATGTGGGCGGCGTGTTCCTGGACAAGCTCGCGGCGCGACGTGGAAAGTTCCCACAGCAGAAGGCCCACCACCGGGCCGATGGCCAGCACCAATGCGACATGCGCGGGCAGCATGTCCAGGGCCGCGGCTGCAATGGCCAACAAAACGGACGAAACGGAAAGCAGTGCCCGTCCTGCCAGCACACCAGACAAACGTTCCATTCTGTCCTCCGCCAAGGTATCGCACGGCCATACCTTACGGAGAAACGGCTACGAACAAATGGAAGGGCGATTAAACTATTATTAACTGTTTAGGGGGTGGAGGGGCTTGGTGCTACCTGTGCGTCGTATGCTTCGCGGTCACTGCGCCAGGTTCAGCCGGCAGCGTCGTAGCGGCGTTGATAGCGGGCGGTCAGCGCCCGGGTGTCCAGGGTCACCAGCACGTCGGTGGTGTTGAACTGGGTGTCGATCACGGCGCCGTCGCCGATCCAGGCGCCCGCCCGCAGATATCCCTTGAGCAGCGGCGGCAACGAGCGGAAGGCGCGGCGTTCGTCCAGCGGCGCCAGGATGG
>DATGXU010000531.1:0-9059 GCA_035298685.1 Magnetospirillum sp.
CGGCGGCGTCCAGCCGCAACTCCTGCAGGGTGGGGATGATCGCCTGAATCAGGTGGTCGATGGTCGCGTCCGACAGGGTGTTGGCATAGCCCTGCTCTTCGGTGCGGCAGATACGGCAGGTCAGGTTGCAGCCGCCGGTGATCCCCACATGCATGATGCGGGGCAAGGGAAGCGGCGCGTCATCCTCGGGTTGGCTGGCGCGCAATTCGTACTGCCGGCCGTTGGTTCTGGGGTCGCTGTTGTCCGAGGCGGTAAAGATGAATTTGCCGCGCGTCAGCGCGTACCGGCCGGCACCGGCAGAGCCGATTTCCTCGAAGATGGCGTTGGCGGGTCCTAGCCGGCTGCCATCCTCGTATACCTCCATGCGCGGACTGAGGCCGCCCTTGACCAGGGCATCAAGGCCGATCTGCTCCGGCACCACCGCCCAGGCATAGCCGGATTCATGCTGCATCAGGGCGGGAGACAGGGTGACGGTCAGATCCATGGTCGGATTTCCGGTTAAACTGCGGTGGATGGAACCTACGGGGCCAGGGCCACCGCCAGGGTGTTGCGGACCAGCGCGGCCAGCGAATGGTGTTCAAGGACGTGAGCGCGTGCCCGATCGCCCAGGGCGTCACGCAACGACGCGTCGGACAACAGGCGCAGGCAGCTGCCGACCAGCCCGTCCACGTCGTCGGGATCGAGGGCATAATCGGCCAATTCGGGAGCCAGCGCCTCCTCGGAACCGCCGGTGCGCGTGCACACCACCGGCAACCCCTGGGCCTGGGCTTCCAGCAGGGCGTTGGGGGTGCCCTCGAATTCCGACACATGTAGCAGCAAGGTCCCGGCCCGCATGACCGCCGCCACATTCTGCACGGCCTGCATGAACGCGACCGCCCCGGCGATGCCCAACTGTTCCGCCCGGCGGCGGCATTCACCCTCCAGCGCGCCCGTCCCGCAGATCACAGCGTGGACGTTGGGCACCGCCCGCCGCAGGCGGGCGACAACCTCGATGAACAGCAACGGCCGCTTTTCCGGCGCCAGGCGGAACACGCCCAACACCATCGGGGCGTCGTCGGGAATATTCAGCAGCGCGCGAACCCCCTCGGCCGCCCGCGCTGGAATTTCGGCCAACGCCTCGGCAGCCACGCAATTGCGCACCACCGGCACCGCATCCACGTCCATCCCCAGCCAGCGGGCATAGGATTCCGCGCCGATGCGGGAATTGGCGGACAGCCGCGCGCCGCCGCCATGCAGCAGCACCTGGTAGACATCCCACATGGCCTGGGTCTGGCCAGTGTAGAAATGGGGGAAATGGGTGGGATTGACGTTGCGCCCCGACATAAGGATGGCCGGAACGCCGGCCAGCGCCGCCGCCATGGCGCCGATGATGTTGGGACGGTCCAGATGGCAGACCACCAGCTGCGGCCGGACGTCTCGCAGATACAAATACATGGTCAGGATGACCGGCAGCAGATGGGGGGGCATGTGCCACAGCACCAATGCCACGTCCGGCTCGACCCGTTTCAGCAAATAGGAAACAACGTCCCCGGGCTCTGGCGCCTCGGGCAGCGTCACCAACCGGTAATCCACCGACACCGAGCGCAGGAATTCCACGTAATGCGCCGCCTCGGGCGGTTCGGGCCGGGTCACCGCCAGGGTGGTGCGCCAGCCCTGCTGCGCCATGCCCAGCGCCAGATTGGACAATTGGCGCTCGGCGCCGCCCAGATGCAGGCATTCCACGAAGAACACCGCATCCTGGCCGCGCGGCGCGGTGTCGGTTTCGGCCAGCAGGCGGCGGCGTTGGGCCAGCAGGCGGGTCGCCCGCTGCCAATGGCTCTCACTGCCACGGTTGGCCAGGATGGCGCGGGCCAAGGCCGCCTTGTCGCTGCGCACCGGATCGACCGCCACCACGGCGCCCAAGGCGCCTTCGTCGGTGGGGGCCACGCCCGCCGATGGCGAAGCGATGTCTATGGGGGCCGGCACGAAATAGCGGAACGGGCCGACGCGCTCGAGGAAATCGTAGAGATCCTGGACAGTCGCCAGCATGAAATAGTGCACCACCACCACCGTGGTGGCCGGGTCCTCGTCCTGCAGGACGGACGGCGAGCGGATGGGCGCGCCGCAGAATTCCTGTCCCCAGCGCCGCCATTCGGTGTCGACGTAATAGGCCAGCGGCAGCGGGCAGCTCCACTGGAACAACGCGGCGTTGTCCACCGCCCCCCAGGCGACCAGACGCACCTTGCCGGCGATCACGTCGTCGAACAGTGCAGGCAAACTGTCTTCGGCAAGCAACGGCATGCGTTTTCCCCGCGTCTCCCGAAATGTTCATGCCGGCTGGCCGCGAGGGGCAATCTGTCTCCCACCGCGATGGACTGTCAAGCACGCCACCAGGGCGCCCGGGAACCAGCGGAACCTGTTTTTGCAATTGAAACGGCTATTCCCGCCCAGTTAACCTTGCAGACTATGATTATTCTGTTAAGGGGGCCTGCGTGGAAATTCGGTTCGGCTTTGGCGCCAACTGGGCCCGCTATCTGGATGAACATTTTTCAGAAGAGCGTGCGGAAATTGCCCGCAAGTGGCTGCTTGAGTTCTGCGGCCTTCCCGATCTGCATGGCCTGAGCTTCATCGACATCGGCTGCGGCAGCGGCCTGCATTCCCTGGGGGCCTGGCGCTCGGGCGTGAAAAGCCTGCTGAGTTTCGATTACGATCCCCTGTCGGTCGCGTCCACCCAATCGCTGCACCAGCAACAGGGGGCGCCGGAAAACTGGCAGGTGCGCCAGGGATCCATTCTGGACGACGATCTGTGCCGCAGCCTGGGCACGTTCGACATGGTCTATTCCTGGGGTGTGCTGCACCACACCGGCGACCAGTGGAAGGCCATTTCCAACGCGATCTCGTTGATGGGGCCGCGTAGCCGGCTTTACATCGCCCTTTACACCAGCGATCAGTTCGACGACCCGCCACCCAGCTATTGGCTGGATGTGAAGCGCCGCTACAATCAGGCGGGATGGCTGCGCAAACGGCTGATGGAGGCCCATTACGTCTGGCGCACCATTTGCGCCGGCCGGCTGGACCAGTTGCTGCGCCTGCCCGCCACCGCACGCGCCTACAAGGCCGATCGCGGCATGGCGATGATGACCGACGTCCGCGACTGGCTGGGCGGCTGGCCCATGGAATTCACCTCCATCCGCGAGGTGGTCGATACGCTGAACGGGCGCGGACTGGCGCTGGTCAACATCAAGACCGGCGCCGCCAACACCGAATACCTGTTCGTGCCCGAAGCGGCGGTGGCGGAACTGGGCTACGAGGTGATTGCCAGGGAACAGATCGGCGTCTTCCTGTGCAAGCCGGTCAAGAAACTGGAAGACCTGGAAGGCCGCAAGGAAGTCTTCGTGTTCGGCACCGCGCGTGGCGCGGCATTGCTGCGCAAGGCGTTCGAGCGCGACAACGGCCCCCGCATCGCCGGTTTCATCGACCTGGAAAGCTCGGGCTCGCTGGACGGCATTCCCGTCCATGCGTTCGACGACTTCGCCGCCCAATTCCCCAAGGATACGCCGGTGGTGCTGTCCAACCAGCATGTGCAAGAGAACTCGGCCCGGCTGGTGCGGCATGGGTTCGAGGTGCTGTACAACGCCCATCCCATGGTGATCCGCCTGTTCCGTGAGGGTCTGTGAGCGCAGGCGGCGACGCCCTGTCGGCGGAAGCCCTGTACGCGCGTGGCCGCTTTGCCGAGGCCGCGGCGCAAGCCCTGCGCGAGTTGGCCGATGACGCCAACGGGTGGCGGGCGCGGCTGGTGCTTTCCGCCATGGCCCGCGACCAGGGCGATTTTACCGGCGCCATCGGCCATGCCCAGACGGCATGGGAACACGCCCCCGACAATCCCGCCGCCGCCATCGCCCTGGCCGAGCTGCTGCGCAATCGCGGCCGCGCCGACGAAGCCGCCGCCGTGCTGGACCGTACCATCGCGCTGTGCCCGGAAAACGCCGACCTTCACAATCATCTGGGCTTGGCGTTGCGCCATGCCTGCCGCCCCGGACAGGCGTTGGCGGCCTTTCGCCAGGGCGCCCGCCTTGACCCCGCCAACCGCTGGGCGGAAACCAACATGGCGTTCGGGTTGCTGCGCGACCCCGACGACCAGGCACCCGAGACCTTCGCGCCGCTGGGAACGGCCGGGGCGGCGCCGGAAATCGGCCTGGGTATCTTCTGCGACCGTTTTCCCCACACCTACGGCTTTCTGCTGCAGCAATACACCACGCTGTTGCGCCATTTCCCCGATGCCCGCGCCTACAGCTTCGGGCGGCGGGTGTTCGCCCCCTACGCCACCCAACAATTCACCGACGCCCTGGCCCAGTATGCCGAGACGAACGGGGACGTGGCAGCGCGAGTCCATCCGTTGCGCCCGCTGCTGGTGCCGCCGTCGCCGGCCGAGGTCCGATCGGTGCGGCTGCAGGCGGAAGCCTTTCGGCGTCCGCGACTGGCCTATACCCAATTCGCCATGAACGCCGACCTGTTCCGGCCGCTGTTCGACAGCCTTGGCATTCCCTTCGCCTTCACCTTGAACCCGGGCGGCGGCTTCCGTCTGGACAACGCCTATTCCGACGACCGTCTGCGCCGGGTGTTCCAGTCGCCCTGGTTCCGCCACGTCATCGTCACCTATTCCCGCACCCGTGATTACGTGCTGGACCGGTTCGGGGTGCCGCCCGACAAGGTGACGCTGATCCAGGGCACCATCGTTCTGGAAAGCCTGCTGCAAGCCCATCGTCGTCCCAAGCGCCGCCATGGCGTGGACAAGCCGACGCTGGATGTCTGCTTCGCCGGCTTGCGCTATTCCCCCACCGGCGCCGACAAGGGCTATGACCGCTTTATCGCCGCCGCCCACCTGCTGGCCGGGCGCTTCGACCATCTGCGTTTCCACGTGGTCGGCGATTTCGATGCCAAGGTGGTGGACGTGCGGGCCTTGGGCGAGCGCATCGTCTTTCATGGCGTGCGCGACCAGCGGTGGATGGCCGGCTTCTTTTCCGGCATGGATGCCATCGTGTCGCCCAACGCCGCCGACCAGTTAGCGTGCGGTGCCTTCGACGGCTTCCCGGTCACCACCTGCATCGAGGCCGGCATGTGCGGCGTCGCGGTCTTCGCCACCGACCCCATGGGCCTGAACGAGGCGCTGGTTCCCGACCAGCAGGTGGTGATCGTCGATGGCGAGCCGTCGCGTCTGGCCGAGCAGTTGGCCCATTGGCTGGGCGATCCCCAGCGCCTGTATGCCTTGGCGGCGGCGGGGGAACGCCGCTTCCGCGACCACTGGGGCGAAAGCGCGCAAATGACGCCGCGCATCGCCTTGCTGGAACGCTTGCTGCGAGCGGAAGGCGGCTGACCCCGCCCCGCTCAGGCCGGGCGGGCGGAATGGCTGCGCAGCCACGTCTCCATGATCATCAGCGCCCACAGGTGATAGAGCAGCGGCTGGCGGCGCTGGCGCTCCATATAGGCGTTCAGCGCGTCCTGGCCCAGCCACTCGGCAAGGCGGCAGCCCGGCGCGGTCAGTTCCTCGGCCGCCGCCATGGCCACCCCTTCGGCCCATTCCCGCATGGGCAGGCCGAAGCCGCGCTTGGGGCGGTCGATCCAGTCGGCGGGGATATAACGGCGGGCCACTTCCTTCAGCACGCGCTTGCCGGCCACGCCATCCCAGCATTGATCTTCCGCCAGCGCGGCGGCAAAGGCGGCGACTTCATTGCCCAGCAGCGGCGAGCGCACTTCCAGCGAATGCTGCATGCTCATGCGGTCGACCTTGGCCAGCACCGCGCCGGGCAGATAATGGCCGGCGTCGGCATCGCGCAGCCGGTTCATCAATGGCCGGGGGTCGGCATCGATGCCGCCGCGCAGATCGGCCAGGGTGGCCGCCAGCGACGGCGGCGTGGCGCCGAACAGCACGTCGAAATCCGGCTCGGTCAGGAACAGGATGCGGGTGGAGTAATAGGCCGAGCCCGGGCTCCAGTTGGGGCGGCTGGCGCGGGTGTCGGTCAGCGTCGAGAAATAGCGGCCATAGCCGCCGAACATCTCGTCACCGCCGTCGCCGGACAATGCCACCGTCACGCTGCGCCGGGCCAGCCGACTGAGGAACCACGTGGGGACGATGGAGGAATCGCCGTTGGGCTCGTCAAGGATCGCGCCCATGCTGCGCACCATCTCGGGCAACGACGCCGGGCGCAGGATTTCGTCGGCGTGTTCGGTGCCCAGATGGCGGGCCATGGCGCGGGCGTCTTCGTGCTCGCTGTCGCCGGCCCCTTCGAAGCCGATGGAAAACGTGCGGATCGAGCGGTTCAGGCGTTTGGTGACCATGGCCACCACGGTAGACGAATCCACGCCCCCCGACAGAAACGCCCCCAGCGGCACGTCGCTGATCAGACGGTCGCGCACCGACCGCAGCAGGATGTCTTCCAAGGCATCGGCCATTTCGCCCAAGGGCGCCTTGGCGTGCGGCAAATCGGACGAGCGGAACCGCCAGCGCCACACCGTCCGCAGGCTGCCGTCGGCGGCGACCTCGACGCAGGTTCCCGGCGGCAGCTTGCCCGCCGCCTGATAGATGGATGCCGGCGCCGGCACGTATTGGAAGCACAGGTAATGGGCGATGGCGTCGCGGCCGACCCGGTTGTCGAACGACGGCAGACGGGAAAAGGCCGACAATTCCGAGGCAAAGGCGAACAGGCCGCCCGAGCAATAGGTATAAAGCGGCTTCTCGCCGAATCGGTCGCGGGCCAGCAGCAGCCGCCCGCTGCGGCCATCCCAATGGGCGAAGGCGTACATCCCGTCGACGCGGTCGAGAAAACCTTCACCCTCACCGTCCAGCCCGGCCAGCAGCACCTCGGTGTCGCAATGAGAACGGAAAGCGTTGCCTTTGCCCTCAAGTTCCGCCCGTAGCGACGGGAAATTGTAGATCTCGCCATTGAAGGTGATGGCGCCGCCGGCGGGCGACAGCATGGGCTGGTGACCGGCCGGCGAGGTGTCGAGAATGCTGAGCCGCCGTTGGCCGAACGCCACCCGGCCGTCGGGCGACAGCCAAAGTCCGGCATCGTCGGGACCGCGATGCACCATGGTGTCGCGCATGTCCTGGCACCATCGGCGCAACGACTCGGCGCCGAAACGCCCCTGCAGATCGACCAGACCGACTATTCCGCACATTGGTTTTCTCCCGCCGCAGCCGTGCCGATCAGGCGTTGCCACCAGCTATGGTAACAGCCCTCCAGTTCGGCGACGAATTCGGCCTCCTCCATCACGAAGGTTTGGCGCATCCTGTCGCGCAGACTGGCACGCACCGCCGCCAGGGCGTCGGCATCCGCAACCGCCTGCTGCGCCGCCGCCAGATAGCCGACGGCATCCTTGGCCACCAGATGCGACAGCCCGACATTATTCATCATGCCGGCGCTGACCCCGTCGGCGGGCCCCTCGCCGTACATGCAGATGATGGGGACGCCCATCCACAGGGTCATCAGCGTGGTGGTGCCGCCGCCATAGGGAAAGGGGTCCAGGGCCACGTCCACACCGCCAACCAGCCCGAGGAAGCCGTTCAGATCGCGCAAGCCCACCGTGTCGATCCGCTCGGCGGCGATGCCGCGCCCGGTGAAATGGGCGCGGTATTCGTCACGCACCTGGGGGGTGTCGCCGCCGGGCACCACCATCAGCAAGGTGGCGCCGGGGATGCGCGCCAGCAGATCGCCCCACAATGCGTAGACGGGGGCGCCGATCTTCTGTGCCTTGTTGAACGAGCCAAAGCGCGGCCGCCCCGACGCGACCATGGGCAAAGGCGGCACGGCCGGCGCGTCGGCGGGGGGGCGGAACACCGCCGGCCGGGTCATGAGCTCCAGCCGCTCGGTATAACGGTCCTGCGCGTCGCCCAGGATGGTCGGCGCATGGGCCAGCCGGTAATCCATGCGTGTCAGGCCGGTGGTGTTGGGATAGCCCAGGAAAGTTGCCTGGATGGGCGCCGGCTTGCGCAGGAACACCGGCAGGCCGTTATTGGCCGAATGGCCCGCCAGATCCACCAGGATGTGAATGCCGTCGGCGCGCACCATGGCGGCGACGCTGTCGGACGACACGCCGTTGACCGTGCGCCAATGGGGCACCAATGCCCGCAGCCGCTCGGTCACCGCATCGTGCCGGGGGCCGGTGTGATAGCAGAAAATTTCGAAGTGCTGGGGATCGTGGTGGGCCAGCACCGCCTCGAACCAGAAGGTCACCGCGTGATTGCAGAAATCGGGCGACACATAGCCCACGCGCAGCCGCCCATCGGCCAAGGGCGGCTGTACCGGCGGCAGCGCCGCCACCTCGGCCTCTTGCAGGATGCCAAAGCGACGATGCTCGGCGAACACCTCGGCCGCCGATACACCGGCCATGTGAGTCAGTTGGAACAGCAGATTGGAATGGACCGCCGCGTCATGGGGGGCGCGCTGGTGGGCGGCGCGGTAATACGCCAGCGCACCCGCCGCGTCGCCCCGGGTTGCCGCCACGTTGCCCATGTTGTTCAGCGCGTCGACAAGATCGGGCTTGAGCGCCAGCGCGCGGGCAAAGGCCGACTCGGCCTCGTCCAGACGCTCGACGCGCAGCAACAGACTGCCGAGGGCGTTCCACGCCTCGGCCATGTCCGGTGCCCGGGCGGTCAGCCGGGCCAGAACCGTTTCAGCGGCCTCGAATTGCTTGGCCTGATGCAGTGCCAACCCCAGGTTGAGCAACAGCGTCGGATCGTCGGGCCGCGCCGCCAGGGCCTGACGGTAGACCGCTACGGCGTCATCCAGGCGGCCGGTGGCGGTCAGGAAATTGCCTAGGTTACCCGCTGCCGCCGAGTCGGGATGGCTGGCCGCCACCTCGCGCAAGCGGGCCTCGGCGTCCGCCAGTCGACCGGCGCGCCACAGGGCCATGCCCAAATTCAGGCGCACCCCGGCATCGGCGGGGCGCAGCAAGCATGCGGCTTCCAGAGCTTTTGCGGCATCGTCGGCACGGCCCAGGTCCAGCAGCACGTTGCCGAGATTGAACCACCCCTGCCATGACGGCTGCAGACCGACCGCGCGCGAGAATACCTCGGCCGCTGC
>DATGXU010000532.1:0-6131 GCA_035298685.1 Magnetospirillum sp.
TGGTCATAGCGGGGGGCCTGCACCCGATCCCATCCCGAACTCGGCCGTGAAAACCCCCAGCGCCAATGGTACTGTGTCTTAAGGCACGGGAGAGTAGGTCGCCGCCAGGTCTTCTAAGGAAACGTTAAACCTATACACGACACAAAAAAAACGGCGCCGAGTTCAGCTCGGCGCCGTTTTTGTTTTTCATTCTCCCCAGCCGTTCGGTTGATTCTTGCCTTTGCAGGCATCCTGCGGCATGGTCCGCCCCCATCGTCAGGAAAGGGCCAGGGGCATGGACGAGCAGGCCGCGCGGCCGTTGAGCAGCCTTAGCGAGGACATGGCGCCGTTTCAGTTGCGCGCCGCCTCGATGACGCTGCTGACCTTGAAGGTACAGGCGCCGGACGACCCGGACTTCTTTCCCCGGCTGTCCACCATGCTGTCGCTGGCGCCGGGATTCTATCGTAACGCCCCCATCGTGCTGGATCTGTCGGCCACCGGCGCCAAACCGCCGGTGGACATGGCCGATTTCTGTGCCCGCCTGCGCGCGCTGGGCATCAATCCGGTCGGGGTGCAGCGCGCCAACGCCGCCTGGGAACGGGCCGCCGCCACCATCGGCCTGCCGCCGTTTCCCGCCGGCCGGGTCACCGACGCGGCCTCGGCCAAGGCTGCCGGCACCGCACCGGCCAAGGCCACGGGCGGCACCCGCATCATTTCCGAGCCGGTTCGTTCGGGCCGCCAGGTTTATGCCCACAAGGGCGACCTGATCGTGCTGGGGCCGGTCAGCCACGGCGCCGAGCTGCTGGCCGACGGCCACATCCACGTCTATGGCCCGTTGCGCGGCCGCGCGCTTGCCGGCATGAGCGGCGACAAATCCGCCCGCATCTTCTGCCGTGGCCTCGACCCTGAGTTGGTTTCCGTGGCGGGCATCTACATGGTCGCCGAGCAATTGTCGCCGGAGCTGCAAGGCAAGCCGGCACAGATCCGCCTGGAGGGGGAGACCCTGCTTCACGAGGCGCTGTGACGGACGAAAGCGCCGTCTAAAAAGACAATGCGGGCGGCCCACTGACTGGCTGTTCGGTCTGAGAGGAGAACATCACTTGGCAAAAGTCATCGTTGTCACTTCGGGCAAGGGCGGTGTCGGCAAGACCACCACCTCGGCGGCGCTGTCGGCCGGGCTGGCGCTCAGAGGATTCAAGACCGCCGTCATTGATTTCGACGTCGGCCTGCGCAACCTGGACCTGATCATGGGCTGCGAACGCCGGGTGGTGTACGACTTCATCAACGTGATCAACGGCGACGCCAAGCTGAGCCAGGCGCTGATCAAGGACAAGCGGCTGGACAAGCTGTTCGTGCTGCCCACCTCGCAGACCCGCGACAAGGATGCGCTGACGCAAGAGGGCGTCGAGCGGGTGATCGACGAACTGCGCGCGGATTTCGACTACATCATCTGCGACAGCCCCGCCGGCATCGAGCGCGGCGCCTTCCTGGCCATGTATTTCGCCGACCAGGCCGTCGTGGTGTCCAATCCGGAAGTGTCGTCGGTGCGTGACGCCGACCGCATGATCGGTCTGTTGACCAGCAAGTCGCGCAAGGCCGAACTGGGCGAAGCCGTGCCGCAGAGCCTGCTGCTGACCCGCTATGACGGCGAGCGCGTGGAAAAGGGCGAAATGCTCAAGGTCGACGACGTCCAGGACATCCTGGCGATCCCGCTGCTGGGCATCGTCCCCGAATGCCCGTCGGTACTGCAGGCGTCGAACGTGGGCACGCCGGTGATCCTGGACGAGAAGTCCCTGGCCGGCCGCGCCTATGCCGAAGCCGTCGGCCGCCTGCTGGGCGAGGACATCCCGGTCACCGTTCCCCGTGCCGCCAAGCGCGGCCTGTTCGACCGCCTGCTGAGGAGGAGCGCGTGAGCATCCTCTCGTTCTTCGGCCGCGCCCCCAAGAAATCCGCCGACGAAGCCCGCGAGCGCCTGCAGATCCTGCTGGCGCACGAACGGGCCGGCCTGTCGGGCGCCGATTTTCTGCCGCAGCTTCAGCGTGAGATCGTCGAGGTCATCCGCAAATACGTCGCCGTCGACGACGACCGGGTGCAGGTGAAGCTGGATCGCGAACAGCATCTGTCGGTGCTCGAGGTCAACATCGAACTGCCGGCGCCCGTGGCGGGGCGAAGGGAGCAGGGTGCTTCCAGCTTTCCTTGACAGCCACCGGGGGCGATGGCGGATAAAGCTGTAAGGTGTGCCGGTCGCGAAGGGGAGGCCCGGCCCACCGGGTCTGGTTGGGGTCGCCATGAACATCGGGTTGGGCGCCTATCGTCACTTGGCGTTGCTGTGGGGCTTCATCCTCAGCTTCGACGCCTATGTGCTGGGCGATCTGTGGGCGTCGCGCGCCGAGGCGGAGCGGCAGGCGGTACAGCTTGCCACGTCCTATGTGCGCCTGGTGGAAGAACATGCCACCGGGTCGTTCGACCGCGCCAACCTGACGCTGCGCCAAGTGGCGGCATTGGTTCCCGCCCACGAACTGCGCACGGGTCTGCGTCTCGATGCCAGACGGGTGGCCGCCCTGCAAACCGCCATGCGGGAGCTTCAGGGCGACGGCCGGGGCATCGTCTCGATCACGCTCACCGCCGCCGACGGCCGCATCGTCGCCAATTCGCTGGGTGCGCCGCTGGGCAATTCCCTTGGCGACCGCGACTATTTCCTGACCTTGCGCGACAGCGGCACCGACGGGCCGGTGGTCTCCAAGCTGGTGCTGGGCCGGGTGTCGAACAAGTGGGGCATCCAGATATCGCGTGCGCTCAAGCTGGACGGGGCCTTCGCCGGCATGGTGGTGGCCAATCTCGGCCTGTCCGAGTATATGGCGCCGTTCTACGAAAGCCTGCTGTTGCCGCCCAATTCCGCGGTTACGCTGCGCGATCTCAACCATCGGGTCATCGTCCGCTACCCGGTGGCCGAGGAAACCATCAGCATGCCGCTTCCCTCGCCGGCGGTGGACCAGGCCTTCGCCAACGGTCTCAGCGAAGGCAACTTCCATCGCGATTCGCCCATCGACGGCATCGCCCGCTCGGTCGCGTTCCGCAAGCTGGCGGATACCCCGATCTACGCCACCGTCGCCCTGGCCGATCACGCCGTGTTGGCCACTTGGCGCGGCATCTTCCGCCGCAGCATCGCCTTCATCGTGCTGATCACCCTGGGCGGCCTGTTGTCCACCGTCATCCTGCGGCGCAAGGAGCGGCTGGAGCGGCAGGTGCGTGAAAACGCCGACAAGCTGTCGGTGGCATTGCGCGCCGCCCATGCGGTGACGTGGCACTGGGACGCGTCCTCGGACCGGCTGGATTGGACCGGCGACGTGCGGGCCTTGTATGCCGGACAAGTGCCGCCCAAGACCCTGAGCGACTGGCTGATGATGCTGTCGTCCGAAGATCGCGGCTCGGTGGTGGCCGAGATCGAGCGGGTGCTGTGCAGCCGCAGCCGCGAATACCGCATCGAATACCGCATCGACGACGGCCATGGCGGGCTGCGCTGGCTGACGGGCATCGGCATGGTGTCGTACGGCCCGGAGGACACGCTGCTGGGGGCCTTCGGCGTCAATATCGACATCTCGGCGGTCAAGGGCGCCGAGGCCCAGCTGAAAGCCGCGCGTGACGAGGCGCTGGAAGCCAAGGCGGAAGCCGAGCGCGCCTCGGTGGCGCGTTCGAAGTTCCTGGCCGCCGCCAGTCACGACCTGCGTCAGCCGGTGCAATCCCTGCTGCTGTTGATCGAGGTGATGAAGATCCGCCTGGCCGGAACCCCCATGGAGCAGGTGACCGCCCAGATGGAGAACGCCCTGGACGGCCTGCGGCTGCTGCTCAACAGCCTGCTCGACATGTCCAAGCTGGATGCGGGCGTGGTGGTGCCGACGGAAGAGGACGTCGACCTTGGTCAATTGCTGGGGCGTCTGAGCCAGGAATACGGTTTGCGCGCCGCCGAGAAGGGATTGCGGCTGCGGGTGGTTCCGACCCGGCTGCATGTCGTCTCCGACGCCACCTTGCTGGAACGGGTGCTGCGCAACCTGATCGAGAACGCCATCCGCTACACTCCGGTCGGACGCATCCTGCTGGGGTGCCGCCGCTCCGGCGCCGGCGTGGACATCATGGTGGCGGACACCGGCATCGGCATCGCCCCCGAGCATCAGGAGGTGGTGTTCGAGGAATTCCACCAGGTGGCCAATTCCGCCCGCGACCGCTCGCAAGGCCTGGGGCTTGGCCTTGCCATCGTGCGGCGGCTGGTGGGGCTGCTGGGTGGGCGCATCCGGCTGGCTTCCGTTCTGGGCAAGGGCTGCCGCTTCACCGTCTCGTTGCCGCTATCTCCCAAATGACGCCGCACCCCGGTTGTGGCATCCTGTGCGCTTGGACTGTCAGGCTTGGGTGTAACCATGGCGCGGGAACCTGAAGTGGTGGTGCTGCAGCGTCAGGCCGCCGAGGCGGGGGATGCTGCGGCCCAGTTCGGCGTGGGCGAGTATTACCGCCTGGGCGTCAAGGTGCCGCGTGATCTGAAAGAAGCGGTGAAATGGTTCCATCGCGCCGCCGCGCAGGGGCATGGGCAAGCCCGTGCCATGCTGGCGCAGATGGCGGCCCAGGGGATCGACGTCACCCCCCCGCCCGAGCAGATGCCGCAGCCGCGCCGCCAGCAAAGCCTGGACGAGCTGCTGGACAGCCTGAAGCCCGCCGAAACCCGGGAAGGCGACGGCGGCGTGGACATGCCGCTGACCGCTCCCGATCCCGATCCCGATCCGCTTTACGAGCATCACGCGGCCGATGATCCCGTCCAACTGGGGCAACTGGCGGCGGCGGGCGACACGGCGGCGCAGGTGGCGCTGGGCAACGCCTACCGGCTGGGCCGCGGCGTGCCCGAGGACCACGCCGAGGCGGTGCGCCTGTTCGCCGCCGCCGCCAAGGCGGGCGACGTGCGCGGTCAGTTCGCCCTGGGCGTGATGTACGATCTGGGCCTGGGCGTGCGCCAGAACGACGCCGAAGCCCTGCGCTGGTATCTGGCCGCCGCCCAGGGCGGCGATGCCGGCGCCCAGTTCAACCTCGGCAACATGATCCTGGCCGGCCGGGGCTGTCAGGCCGATCCGTCGGTTGCGGCGCAGTGGTTCCGCAAGGCGGCGGCCGGCGGCGATTCAGGGGCGTTGTTCGCATTGGGCACCCTGCATGAGAACGGCAGCGGCGTGCCCCAGGACGACGCGCAGGCGGCGGCCTATTATCGCCAGGCGGCGGAACAGGGCGAGGCCGAGGCGCAGTTCAACCTGGCCAACATGCTGCGGCAGGGCCGTGGCGCAGAGGCGGATTTGGCCGAGGCCGCGCATTTCTGTCAGCGGGCGGCCGAGCAGGGCCTTCCCATCGCCCAGTTCAACCTTGGCCTGATGCTGTCGGCCGGTCTGGGGCTGGCGAAGGACGCGGTGGCGGCGGCCCATTGGTTCCGCGAGGCGGCCAAGGCCGGTGACCCGCGCGCCCAATACCATCTGTCGGTGCTGCATCAACTGGGCCAGGGCGTGCGCAAGGATGCCGCCGTCGCCCTGGATTGGTGCCGCAAGGCGGCGGCGGGCGGCGACGCCGCCGCGCAATACGATCTTGGCCTGCATCATCTGGCCGGCGATTTGGTGCCCCAGGACAAGGCCGAAGCGGTGCGGCTGTTCCGCGCCGCCGCGCGCCAGGGGCATGCTCTCGCCCGCTATAATCTGGGCGTGCTGTGCGCCACCGGCCAGGGCACGGCCAAGGATGACGGCGAAGCCTATGTCTGGCTCGAGGCCGCCGCCCAATCGGGCGAGGGAGAGGTTGCCCAGTCGGCGCGGCGCGGACTGACCCGACTGGCCGCCCGCCTGGGCGCCAAGGGCGTGGCCGAGGCGCAGGGCCGCCGTGCCGCCGTGCTGGGCGAGGTGCGTCGATGAGCCCGCCCAACGTCTCGTTCGAAATCCAGGTTCTGACCGACAAGCATTGGGTGGTGGCCGAATTCGCCACCGACGAGGCCAAGGCCAAGGCGTTTGCCGACAACCTGCTGCAGAAGGGCAACCACTCGGCGGTGCGGGTGGTGCGCGACCGTCGCGGCGCCGACGGCCTGCACAAGGAAACGGTCATCCAGGAAAAGACCGCCACGCCCAAGTCCAGCGGTCCGG
>DATGXU010000533.1:0-13824 GCA_035298685.1 Magnetospirillum sp.
CGGTGGGACTAAGGTCGGCACCGTTTCACAGCATTTCCGGTGTTTGCGATGTCCGTGGTGTTGACCAGCTTCCTGCTGGTGTTCGGTTCCCTGTTCCCCATCGTCAATCCGCCGGGCAGCGCCTTCATGTTCCTGGCCCACACCCGCGCGGCCACCCATGCCCAACGCTCGGAACTGGCGGCGCGGGTCGCCGTCTACGCCTTTTTGATCGTCATCGGCTCGCTGTACGTGGGGGCGGCGGTGTTGGGGCTGTTCGGCGTGTCCATCCCGGCGTTGCGCGTGGGCGGCGGGCTGGTCATCGCGGTGGCGGGCTGGCGCCTGCTGAACGCCAAGCCCGGCGCCACCGGCGGCGACGTCGAGGTGGAAAACACCCCCGACAGCCTGCGTAGCGCCGCCTTCTACCCGCTGACCATGCCGCTGACCACCGGCCCCGGTACCATCGCGGTGACCATCGCGCTGGGCACCAGCCAGCCCTTCGCCCATACCGGCGCCTCGCTGGCGACGCTGGCCACCTTCGGCGCACTGCTGGCGGCGCTGGCCATCAGCACGCTGATCTATCTGTGCTTCCGCTTCGCCGACCGCATGGAGGGCCTGTTGGGCCGGGCGCTGACCGACGCGCTGATGCGCCTGTTCGCCCTGCTGCTGCTGTGCATCGGCGTCGAGATCATCTGGCGCGGCATTTCGGAAATGGTGCGCAGCCTGTGAAACGAAAAAGGTTCTTCCCGCGGTCGCGGAGAGGCGGAAAACGCCCTATTACCGTCCCGGAAGCCGTCATGCCCGCGCTTGACGCGGGCATCCACGTGTAGACGCGCAAGCCATTGTTGCCAATGATTTTTATACGGAAACACGTGGATCGCCGGGTCAAGCCCGGCGATGACGTTGAAGGCAAGTTCCCCGGAATTCCGTGTTGAACCACGAAAAAGGGCGCCCCGGTGACCGGGACGCCCTTTCCACTTTCTAAGCGCCAAACGCTTACTTCAGGCTTTCGCAGAAACGCTTGATGCGCTCGCCGGCCTTGGTCAGCGCCGCGTCCGAGGTGGCGTAGGAAATGCGGAAATACGGCGACAGGCCGAACGCCGCACCCTGCACCACGGCCACGCCCTCGGCTTCCAGCAGGAAGGTGGCGAAGTCGCTGTCGGTCTCGATCACCTTGCCCTCGGGGGTCTTCTTGCCGATCACGCCCGCGCAGGACGGATAGACGTAGAAGGCGCCTTCGGGGGTGCGACAGGTCAGGCCGGGGCACTGGTTCAGCAGGCCGACGATCAGGTCGCGGCGGCGCTTGAACACCTCGGCGTTCTTCGGAATGAAGTCCTGCGGGCCGTTCAGCGCCTCGACGGCGGCGGCCTGGCTGATCGAGGCGGTGTGAGTCACCGACTGCGACTGGATCATGTTGATGGCCTTGATGATCGGCAGCGGGCCGGCGGCATAGCCGACGCGCCAGCCGGTCATGGCATAGGCCTTGGACACGCCGTTCATGGTCAGCGTGCGGTCGTACAGCTTGGGTTCCACCTGGGCCGGGGTGGCGAACTTGAAGCCGTCATAGACCAGGTGCTCGTACATGTCGTCCGACATGATCCACACCTGTGGGTGCTTCAGCAGCACGTCGGTCAGCGCCTTCAGCTCGTCCCAGCTATAGGCGGCGCCGGTCGGGTTGGACGGCGAGTTCAGCACCAGCCACTTGGTCTTGGGGGTGATGGCGGCTTCCAGGTCGGCGGCCTGCAGCTTGAAGCCGTGCTCTTCCTTGCACTCGACGAACTTGGGCACGCCGCCGAACATCAGGGCGATGTCGGGATACGACACCCAATAGGGCGCCGGCACGATCACTTCGTCGCCGGGATTGATGGTGGCCATGAAGGCGTTGAAGATCACGCCCTTGCCGCCGACGCCGACGGTGATCTGGTCGGGAGTGTAGTCCAGGCCGTTCTCGCGCTTGAGCTTGGCGGCGATCGCCTTGCGCAGTTCCACCGTGCCGGCCGGGGCGACGTAGCGGGTCTGGCCGGCGTCGATGGCGGCCTTGGCGGCGGCGCGGATGTTTTCGGGCGTATCGAAGTCGGGCTCACCGGCGCCCAGGCCGATGACGTCGCGGCCGGCCGCCTTCAGCTCGGCGGCCTTCTGGGTGACCGCGATGGTCGGGGACGGCTTGATGGCGGAAAGCCTGTCGGCGATGAACGGCATTTGTGTGTCCTCGTGAGAGGTGTTGGCAATCAAGTGGGCGAAGGTATCTGCGCCCGCATCGCGGTGCAAGGGGCATACGCACCGCAATATGGCCGTTTTCCCCGAGACGGTTACTCGGCGGCAACCAGCGGCAGCAGCATGGGCCGCAGTTTCGCCAGCGCCTTCTTTTCGAGAACACGCACCCGTTCCTTGGACAGGTGCATCTCGCCGGCCAGCGCCTCGAGCGACGGGCGCAGGTCGGACAGGTGGCGGCGGATGATGATCAGCCGCTCGCGCGTGTCCAGCGCCGCCAGCGCCGCCGAGATCAGGCGGGTGCGGGCGCGGCGTTCCGAGCGTTCGGCGGCGGCGTCCTCGGGGGTTGGCGCCGTGTCGGGCAGCCGCTCCAGCCAAGAGCCGTCGCCCTGCGCGGACATGGCGTCCAAGGTCAGGTCGCGCCCCGCCACCCGCGACGCCAGCGCCTTCACCTCGGCCAGCGGGGTCGAGAATTTCGCCGCCAGGGCCGCCGCCCACTCGTCCGACATGGCGTCGGCGCCCTTGGCCAGGTGTTTGCGCACCGCCAGGAACAGCGCCTTCTGCGCGTTGGTGGTGCCGATGCGCACCAGCGACCACGACCGCACCACGTGGTCCTGCATGGCCGCGCGAATCCACCACATGGCATAGGTCGAGAACCGGTTGCCGTGGCTGTCGGGATCGAACTTGCGCGCCGCCAGCGACAGCCCCACCATGCCTTCCTGCACCAGATCGGCCAGCGACACGCCGCAGGCGCGATAGCGTTGCGCCAGCTTGAGCACGAAACGCAGGTGGCTGACCATCAGGCGCTCGGTGGCGGAACCGTCACCGGCCGAGGCGCGCAGGGCCAGGTCACGCTCTTCCTCCGCGGTCAGCATGGGCGCGTGGCGGGCCAGGGAAAGAAAGCGCCAGGAAAGAGTCATCTGCCGAACGTCTTGCCCCTTGGAGAACGGCCTGCCGAACGCGGCGGCCATTGCAGCGGCGCCAGTGCGCCTTAGATTGGTTTTATAAGATATTGGGCCCCGGCGCCAATGATCACAGCGCCATCAGGAGAGATGTCATGGCGAAGAAACAGCACGGCCCCGATACGATCGTCGCCGCCGCCCTGGCTCTGGCCGCCGAGAAGGGCTGGCGCGGGCTGGCCCTGGCGGATGTGGCCGAACGCGCCGGGGTGCCCCTGGCCGAGCTGGTCGGGCATTTCCCGTCCAAGGCCGCCATCCTGGACGCCTATGTGGAGCGCGTCGACCAGCAGATGATGGCGGGCCGGCTGGACCGCGACGAGCCCCCCCGCGACCGCCTGTTCGACGTCATCATGCGCCGCTTCGACGCCATGGCCGACGATCGCAAGGCCCTGGGCGCCATCCTGCGCCAATCGACCGACGATCCATGGGCGATCCTGTGCGGCGGCCGCCGTTTCTTACGCTCGATGGCGCTGGTACTTGAAACCGCAGGCATTTCCTCGGCCGGACTGAGCGGACTGGCGAAGACCCAGGGGGTTGCCGCGATTTATCTTTATACTTTCAAGACGTTCCTCGACGACGACAGTGCCGACCACGCCCGCACCATGGCGGCGCTGGACAAGGCGTTGCGGCGCGCAGGCGATTGGGCCGCCTTGGTTTTTCGTCGCCGGGATATTCCGACGGCCAGCCGCACCACCAACGAAAGGTAAAACGCCGGCTGGCCGTTTGTACTACGCTGCACCGCACACAAGCGGTTGACGGAATACCCCGCCCGGACTATGTTCGCTGCGCCGCAACATCAGCCCTCGGTTGGAGGAAAAGTCATGGCGACCAAGCAGCAGGCCGACCAGTTCTTCGATTTCGACATCAGCAAGTACCTGGGTGACTTCAAGGTTCCGGGCGTGGACGTCGACAGCCTCGTCAGCAGCCAGCGCAAGAACATCGAAGCGTTGACCCAGGCCAACAAGCTGGCCTTTGACGGCCTGCAGGCCGTGGGCAAGCGCCAGGTCGAGATCCTGCGCCAGACCATGGACGAGATCGCCCAGGCCACCAAGGACATCGTCGAGCCGGGCAACCCGCAGGACAAGGCCGTCAAGCAGACCGAGCTGGCCAAGGAAGCCTTCGAGCGTTCGCTGTCGAACATGCGCGAGCTGTCCGAGATGGTCGCCAAGGCCAACAACGAAGCCTTCGATCTGCTGAACAAGCGTTTCACCCAGACCCTGGACGAAATGCGCGACGTTCTGACCAAGAGCGTCAAGAAGTAAGCAGCCCCCCACAGGGACGCTGACCGGCGGCCGCCTTCGGGCGGCCGCTTTGTTTTTGGCACCACGGCAACCGCGCCGAACAGGTGCCGCACAGACGAAAAACCCCATGGCAGGCACCATGCCTGCCATGGGGTCCATATCGCCGGCATGCCGGGCGGGCGGCTATTTCTTCTTGGATAGCTCGGCCATCTGGGCCTGCAACTGGTTGATGCGCGCCTGCAATTCGTCCAGCTTGGGCTCGCCCGCCGTAGCGGGGGCGCCGTCTGGGCCGTGCGGATAGAAGGGCGAGAACATCTTCAGCGCGCTTTCGAAGAACGCCATGTTCTGCTTGCCCATTTCCTCGAACGGATTGAACGGGAACAGGCCGTCCAGCGCATTCTGCATGTACTGGCGCATCTGCTGTTCGTTCCGCGAGAACGACGACATGGAATATTCCAGATAGCGCGGCACCAGCCCGCCCAGCGAATCGCCGTAAAAGCCGATGATCTGGCGCAGGAAGCTGATGGGCAGCAGGTTTTGGCCGCCCTTGCCCTCTTCCTCGACGATGATCTGGGTCAGAACCGAACGGGTGATGTCTTCGCCGGTCTTGGCGTCGTAAACCACGAAATCGGCGCCGTCCTTGACCATCTGGGCCAGATGATCAAGCGTCACGTAGCTGGAGGTGGCGGTATTGTACAGCCGCCGATTGGCGTATTTCTTGATGGTGATCGGCGCCTGCGAGGCAGCGTTCTGGGCTTCGGACATCTTGGCGTCGCTTCCGTTTTCGGCTTATGGATTTTGATGTTAACAGAGTTTTCCCAATCGCACGGATTGGCAACAGATTTTTCACGGATGCGCAACAGAAGCGGGCCGTGCGCCGCTGGTCAACCGGTCAACCGAGGAGTATGCTTCACGCCATGTCTGAAGCGCCGCCGGATATCAGGGCTCTCGCGCGTCGTTACCTGGACCTCTGGCAGGACCAGATGACGGCCATGGCCCATGATCCGGCGCTTGCGGAAGCCTTGGCCCAGGGCGTCACCACGATGACCCAGGTTTCGGCCACGCTTTTGCAGGCGGCGACCGCCGGCGCGGCAAGCCCCGTCAACCAGGCGCGAAAGGCCGATGCCGGATCGTCGTCCGCCCCGTCAGACAGTGCCGCCGCCGACGCCCCGTCCGGGTCCGCGTCCGCTGCCGATGCACCTGCTGTCGCACGCGTCGACGATGATGGGCTCGCGCATCGCCTTGCCGCTTTGGAAGAACGGATCGCTGCCCTGGAAGCCCGACTTGGCGAGCGAGGCGGAGACCCTGCGCCAAAGCCTGGACGCCGCCGGCCCGGCCGCATGGACTGAGTTCGACCGCGCGCTGGCCCAGGAAGGGCTGGCCCGGCACGAGGCCATGCTGGCCGGCATCGAGGCCTATCGCCGTCACCCCTATTGCCGCGAGCTGCCGCCGGTGCCGGAAATCTGGCGCCAGGGCACCACCCGCTTGCTGGACTACCGCATGGACGGGGCGCCTGACGGCCAGCCGGTGCTGGTGATCCCGTCGCTGGTCAACCGCGCCTATGTGCTGGACCTGACCGCGCGGCGCAGCCTGATGCGCGACCTGGCGGCACGCGGCCTGGCGCCTTTCCTGGTGGATTGGGATGCGCCTGGGCCGGCCGAGCTGAAATTCGACCTTGGCGATTACGTCGCCCGCCTGGGCGACATCCTGCACGTCGTCGCGGCGCTGACCGGCCGCGAGGTGGCGGTGCTGGGCTATTGCATGGGCGGCAACCTGGCGCTGGCGCTGGCCGTCACCCGCCCGGAACAGGTTGCCTGCCTCGCCCTGCTGGCGACGCCGTGGGACTTCCACGCCGGCCGACAACCCCACGGCGCCATGGTGCGGGCGCTGCGGCAGCCGCTGTCGGGGCTGATCGACAGCCTGGGCCATGTGCCGGTGGACATGCTGAACGTCATGTTCGCCAGCCTCGACCCCCATCTGGTCGCCCGCAAGTTCGCCGCCTTCGCCCGGCTGAAGCGGTCGAGCGCGCGGGCGCGCGACTTCGTGGCGCTGGAGGATTGGGTCAACGACGGCGTGCCCCTGGCCGGACCGGTGGCCCGCGAATGCCTTTTCGGCTGGTACGGCGCCAACACCCCTACCGAAGGTCATTGGCTGATCGGTGGATTGCCCGTCTCGCCGGAAAGAGTGACAGTGCCCACCCTCGTCTTGGTCCCCGAAAGGGATCGGATCGTCCCTCCGGAATCGGCGCTGCCGCTTGGGCAGTCCATACCGGGAGCCCGGATGATGCGGATACGCGGTGGGCATGTGGGCATGCTGTTGTCGGCCAGGGCCAAGACCGAAGTGTACGGGCCGCTCGCCAGATGGTTGGTGCGCACGTCCCTGCATTAGGTGGGTTGCAAAACGTGCAGGGTGCGCATTAGGAAATTTGTGGTAAGTTCTTCCGAGTTTGCCGCAACGATCGGAAAACGTCCAAGCAAGGAGCATAATTTTATGACCGATATCGTCATCGTCGCCGCCACCCGCACCCCCATCGGGTCGTTCAGCGGGTCGCTTTCCGGTTACCAGGCGGCGCAGCTTGGTGAGATCGTCATCCGCGAAGTGCTGGCCCGCTCGGGCGTCGAGGCCGGCCAGGTCGACGACGTGCTGCTGGGTCAGGTGCTGACCGCCGGCGTCGGCCAGAACCCGGCCCGCCAGGCGGCGCTGGCCGCCGGCCTGCCCGTCGAATCCACCGCCATGACCATCAATCAGGTTTGCGGCTCGGGCCTGCGCGCGGTCGCGCTGGGCATGCAGTCGATCCTGGCGGGCGACGCCAAGATCGTCATCGCCGGCGGCCAGGAGAGCATGAGCAACTCGCAGCATGCGGGCTATCTGCGCGGCGGCGTCAAGATGGGGCCGATGAGCTTCGTCGACACCATGATCAGCGACGGCCTGACCGACGTGTTCAACAAGTACCACATGGGCATCACCGCCGAGAACGTGGCCAAGGAATTCCAGCTGACCCGCGAGCAGCAGGACGAGTTCGCGGTCGCGTCGCAGAACAAGGCCGAGGCGGCGGTCAAGGGCGGCCGCTTCAAGGACGAGATCACCCCGGTCAAGATCGTGGTGAAGAAGGAAGAGAAGCTGTTCGATACCGACGAGTTCGTCCGCTTCGGCGCCACCATCGACGCCCTGGGCAAGCTCAAGCCCGCCTTCGCCAAGGACGGCACCGTCACCGCCGGCAACGCCTCGGGCATCAACGACGGCGCCGCCGTGGTGCTGCTGATGACCGCCGACGAGGCGGCCAAGCGCGGCCTGAAGCCGCTGGCCCGCATCGCCAGCTGGGCCACCGCCGGCGTCGATCCCAAGGTCATGGGCTGCGGCCCCATCCCGGCGTCCAAGAAGGCGCTGGAAAAGGCCGGCTGGAACCACCAGGACCTGGACCTGATCGAGGCCAACGAGGCGTTCGCCGCCCAGGCGCTGGCCGTCAACAAGGCCATGGGCTGGGATACCAGCAAGGTCAACGTCAACGGCGGTGCCATCGCCATCGGCCACCCCATCGGCGCCTCGGGCTGCCGCGTGCTGGTGAGCCTGCTGCACGAAATGGCCAAGCGCGACGCCAAGAAGGGTCTGGCGACCCTGTGCATCGGCGGCGGCATGGGCATCGCGCTGTGCGTCGAGCGTTGATCGCCTGAGCTGGTTCTGAAGATACGGAGAGCCTCGCCCGCCCGGGGGCTCTCCGTCACAAACAACGGGTGGAAACGAAACAGGCCGGGAAAAACCGGCCAACCAGGAAGAACAGGAGAATAACATGGGGCGTGTTGCAGTTGTGACCGGTGGCACCCGCGGCATCGGCCGCGCCATTTCGCTGGCGCTGAAGAATGCGGGCTATCGCGTGGCGGCCAATTACTTCGGTAACGTCGAAGCGGCCCGTCAGTTCACCGAGGAAACCGGCATCCCCGCCTATCGTTGGGACGTGTCGAACTATGCCGAGTGCGAAGCGGCGGTCGCCAAGATCACCGCCGAGCTGGGCCCGGTTGAGATCGTGATCAACAACGCGGGCATCACCCGCGACGCCACCCTGCATCGGATGTCCTATCAGATGTGGGAAGAGGTGATTCACACCAACCTGACCAGCTGCTTCAACATGGCCCGTCTGGTGATCGATTCCATGCGCGAGCGTGGCTTCGGCCGCATCGTCAACATCGGCTCGGTCAACGGCCAGGCCGGCCAGTACGGCCAGGTGAACTACGCCGCCGCCAAGTCGGGCATCCACGGCTTCACCAAGGCCCTGGCCCAGGAAGGCGCCGCCAAGGGCATCACCGTCAACGCCATCGCCCCCGGCTATGTGGACACCGACATGGTCCGCGCCGTGCCGCCGGCCGTGCTGGAAAAGATCATCGCCAAGATCCCGGTGGGCCGCCTGGGCCGCACCGACGACATCGCCCGCTGCGTGATGTTCCTGATCTCCGACAACGCCGACTTCATCACCGGCTCGACCATCTCGGTCAACGGCGGTCAGCACATGTATTAAGCCCGGCGCCAGCCGTGCCGAAGCCCCCTTCCGCCCGCGCGGGAGGGGGTTTTTTCATTTTGGCGGCATGTGCTGGCTACGCGCCCAGCCAGTCCTCGGCGCGCAGGCCGGCGACCCGTTGGAATTCCCCCAGATTGCCGGTCACCACCACCAGCCCCCGGGCGCGGGCATGACCGGCGATCATCAGGTCGTAGGGGCCAATGACTTGCCCCTTGGCTTCGAGATCGGCGCGGATGTCGGCATAGTGGGCCGCGGCGTGCGAATCGAACGCCAGCACCTCCAGCCGCGCGGCGAAGGCTTCCACCTGGTGGCGCGTTTCCTGCGGGCGGCGCGATCGCTCGGCGCCATAGAACAGTTCCGCCAAGGTCACGCTGGAGATGCACAAACCGGCCGCTTCCAGATTGAAACGCTCGCGCAGACCGGCCGGGCGATCCCGCAGCACGCGGATGCACAGATTGGTGTCGAGCATATAGCGCAGCACGTCACAGACCTTCGCGCTGCTGGATGGCGGGCTGGTCGCGTTCGGCGATGTCGGCGCCGGGAGCGGCGAAGAAATCGTCCCACACGGCATTGGCGGGCACGATCACCCGGCGCGCGCCGTCGCGCAGAATGGCGACGTCCTTGACGCCTTCGGGAAAGGCGACGTCCTTGGGCAGGCGAACCGCCTGCGAGCGGTTGCTTTGGAACAGCGTGGTGCGGGTCATGATCGCTCCTGCCGATAACGCAGAATTCAATGTATGGCCGTCTTGGGATATGTCAACGGGATATACACTACCGCGCTTCAATCACCGTGATGATGCCCTGGCGATTGGTGCGGCGGCAGTCGTCGCTGCCGGTGCAGGTTTCCCAGGCCGCGTCCAGCCACACCTTTTTCCACGGAAACCCTTTGCCGCCGGTGGCCCGGCGCAGGGCTTCGGCGCGCTTGCGGGCCAGGGCGCCGCCGCCGGTTTCGTGCGGGGCCTCGTCGGCACCGGCGCGCACCCACAGCAGCCGCACCCCCGGAATCGCCCGCCATTCGCGGGTCAGCTTATAGAGCGCCAGCCGCTGGGCGTCGTCCAGTTCGGCCGAGCCGACGGGGAATTCCACCGTCACCGTCATCCCCGGCACGCCGGCCGCCCGATTCTGCGCCGGCCTGATGCGGCCATGACTGCCGACGATCGCCATGGCGGGAGCCTCGGCCCGGGGCGGCGGCCGGTTCACCCACAGATTGGCCGAGGCCGCCTCGACCTCGGGAATTTCCGCATGGGCGGCGGCGGCGACCGCCGTGGCCAACGCAACCGCCAGCGCGGCGCCAAGTCGTTTCATTCCTGGGCCACTCCCTGGCGCAGCCGCTCAAGGCATTCGTCCCGGCCGGGGCGATAGTCTTCGGCTTCCCACCATTCCTCGACCTCTGCCAGGGCGCGGCCGATGGCCGGACCGCGCGGCACCCCCAATTCCATGGCATCGGCGCCACGGATGGGCAACGCCACCGGCTGCCAGCCATCGGCCGTGTCCAACAGGCGGGTCCAATCCGCCGTATGGGCCGAATTCGGCCGAGCCTCGAGCGCGCGTTCCATCGCCCACCGGGTCAGCACCAGATCGCGGAAGACGTCGGCGCCCACCCGGCGCAGCCCCCGCCGCGCCGCGCGGTCGTCCATGGTACGGTCAACCTGGACCGCCGCCACCGCCACCGCCATCAGCCGCGCGATCTGTGCCGTCGACAGCTTCAGCCGCTCGCCCATGGCGGTGATGCCGGCGGCATCGCTTTGCACCAGCAGGCCGAGGCGGCGGATGGGATCGGGGTGGATGTCGGGCCGCACCAGCGCCCGGCTTTCCAGCCAGGTCAGCACCTTGAGCGGCCCGAAATTCTGCGCCTCGGGCAGGATATGGGCCAGGATGCCGTGGCGCTGCATCACCATCAGCACGCCGGCCGGATCGGGGGCCTGCAGCAGGCGGATCAGTTCGCCCGCCACCCGCTCGCCCGACAGCTTGGCCAGCTCCGGCGCCATGCGCTTGCAGGCGATCAGCGCCGACATGTCCATGGGCGGGCGGCCGTAATGGGCGAAAAAGCGGAAGAAGCGCAGCAGCCGCAGCACGTCTTCCTCGATGCGGCGCATGGGGTCGCCGACGAAGCGCACGATGCCGGCGCCCAAATCGGCCAGACCGTTGAACGGGTCGTAGATGCGCCCCTGGGGATCGGCGCACATGGCGTTCATGGTGAAATCGCGCCGCGCCGCATCGGCGGTCCAGTCGTCGGTGAAGGCGACGCGGGCATGGCGCCCGAAGGTCTGAACATCCTCGCGCAGGGTGGTGATTTCGAAATGCGCCTTGCCGACGACGGCGGTCACCGTGCCATGGGCGATGCCGGTGGGAATCACCCGGATGCCCGCCCGCGCCAATAGCTCCATCACCCGCTCGGGCGCGTCGTGGGTGGCGATGTCGATGTCCTTGATGGGACGGTGCAGCACGGAATCGCGCACGCAACCGCCGACGAAGCGCACGTCGGCGCCGTCCGCCATCAGCGCCGCCACCACCGCGCGGGTTTCGTCCGCGTCCATCCAGGGCTGCGGCGCCAGCTGACCCAAAGGTTCGGTGCTGCCGGAAACGGGACGCATCAGGGCTGTTCCAACGGCCGGGCCAGCACTTCGGACAGGTTGACCAGAATGCCGGCGGTGGCCCCCCAGATCACCCGTTGTTCCCAGGTCATCGACCAGAACGGCCGGTGACGGCCTTCCACCACCACGCGGTGCAGTTTGTGGTTCTGCGGGTCCATCAGGAACTGCAGCGGCACCTCGAACACCTCGGCCACCTCGAACGGGTCGGGCGACAGGTCGAAGGGCGGCGCCACCACGCCCACCACCGGCGTCACCCCGAAGCCGGTGCCGGTGATGTATTGATCCAGGCGGCCCAGCAGGGTGACATGATGGCGCGCCAGACCGATCTCCTCTTCGGTTTCGCGCAAGGCGGCGATCTGCGGGTCGCCGCCATCGGCTTCCTCGAGCCGGCCGCCGGGAAAGCTGATCTGGCCGGGATGATGGGCCAGATGGTCGGTGCGCTGGGTCAGCAGCACGCTCAGCCCTTCGGGCCGTTCCACCAGCGGCACCAGCACCGCCGCCGGTGTCGGCGGACGGTCAAGGGCGATGCGGCCGGGCACCGCCTCGCCGTCGACCTGGGCTTCCAGCATGGCATCGCCGCGCCCGGCCGGGTCGAAACCCACGGCCAGCAATCGGAGGATGCGCTCGCGCGTCAGATCGGAGCCGGTCAGACCGGATCGGCCAGCCGCCCCAGGGGAAAGAATGTTCCGCTGCTCCATAGACCGTACAGTTCCGCTCCGTCCACCTTTTCCTCGAACCCCTGCGCCACCAGTTCATAGTACACGGAACGGCTCAGGCGTGCTTCCAGTCCGTCGCGCACGTGGACATAGGGCTGGGGTTCGCCGCTTTCACGACATTCGTCGATGCGAAGGCCATGATCAGCGTCCACCGTCACGATTTCGTCCATGTTGGTGCGAAAGCTGATCACCATGTCGCGGCCGCCGCCACACGTGAACATTTCCACGGCCACGAAGGGAACGTCGTCCACCGCTATGGTTCCGGCCTCGTCGGGAGTGACCAGCCAGTAGGAACCGTCGTCGTGTCGCTCGAGCATCGAGGCGAACAGACAGACCATCTCTTTGCGGTTGATCGGCGAGCCGTGGTAAAACCAGCGACCATTCCGGTCGATCCTGAGGCCGAGGTCGCCGCAATCGGTGGGGCCTTCAGGGTGATCGGGGCTTGTCTGGGGCATCGTTGCCAAATCGGTCACCTCCACAGCGCGGCGCCTCCAACATACACTTTTGTTGACCAGCCAGAAATTCAACCGGCAGACCGGAGCCCAGCTTGTGAAACCGATGACCGGCCTTGAGTCCACCCCGTCCGATGCCGATGCGATCGTGCAGGCGGCCGAATCGTTGAGCTTGCGCATGAACGCCGCCCGCGACGCCATCGGCCGCGTGATCTTCGGCCAGGAGCGGGTTATCGACGAAAGTCTTATCACGCTGCTGGCGGGGGGTCACGCCCTGTTGATCGGCGTGCCCGGACTGGCCAAGACCCGGCTGGTGCAGACCCTGGGCGTGGTGCTGGGTCTCGACGACCGCCGCGTGCAGTTCACCCCCGATCTGATGCCCGCCGACATCCTGGGCTCGGAAGTGCTGGAGGAAGCGCCGTCGGGGGCGCGGTCGTTCCGCTTCGTCCATGGCCCGGTGTTCTGCCAGTTGCTGATGGCCGACGAAATCAACCGCGCCAGCCCGCGCACCCAGTCGGCGCTGCTGCAGGCCATGCAGGAACACAAGGTTTCCATCGCCGGCCACTACCACGATTTGCCCGCGCCCTTCCACGTGCTGGCCACCCAGAACCCGCTGGAGCAGGAGGGCACCTATCCGCTGCCCGAGGCCCAGCTTGACCGTTTCCTGATGCAGATCGACGTGGGCTATCCCGACCTGGACGCCGAGCGCCGCATGCTGGTCGCCACCACCGGCGCCGACGAGGCGGCGCCCACGCGGGTGATGGACGCCGCCGATCTGCTGGCGGCGCAAAAGCTGGTGCGCCGCGTGCCGGTGGGCGAAACGGTGGTCGAGGCCATTCTGGCGCTGGTGCGCGCCGGCCGCCCGGAAACCTCGCCGCTGGACGAGGTTCGGCGGGCGGTGGCCTGGGGCCCCGGGCCGCGCGCCGCCCAGGCGCTGATGCTGGCGTCGCGCGCCCGCGCCCTGCTGGAAGGCCGGCTGTCACCGTCGCTGGACGACGTGCTGGCGCTGGCGCCGCCGGTGTTGCGCCACCGCATGGCGCTGAACTTCACCGCCCGCGCCGACGGCCACACCATCGACGGCACCATCGAACGGCTGACCGGCCTCATCGCCTGAGCTGATGCCAGCCCCGCTTGCCCTCACCCTCGCCGACCGCGCCAGTGCCCA
>DATGXU010000534.1:0-2200 GCA_035298685.1 Magnetospirillum sp.
GCAGCGGCCAGATCGCCGCCGTGCTGGACGCCCGCCATTGCAGCCAGCAGGACATCATGCACCATGCCTCGGTCGGGACGTCCGAGGCCCCCCCGCTGCCCAGCGCAGCGCCAGAAGCCCAAGCCGCCCATGAATGACCGCCAGAAAGACCTGATCCAGAAATTCGCCGCACTGGCGGGCCTGCTGCTGCTGGTACTGGTGTTCTCGCTGACCAGCAGCGCCTTCTTCTCGCTGGGCAACGCGATGACGGTGTCGCTGCAGGTCACCTCCATCGTCTACCTGGGCATAGGTGCCACGCTGGTCATCCTGACCGGCGGCATCGACCTGTCGGTGGGATCGGTGCTGGCCCTGTCGGGCGTGGTGGCCGGCCTGCTGGTCAAGAGCGGCATGCCCGTGACGCCGGCGATAGTGCTGGGCATCCTCACCGGCGCGCTGTGCGGCGCCGTCAACGGGCTTTGCGTCACGCGGCTCAAGCTGCCCCCGTTCATCGCCACGCTGGCCATGATGCTGGTGGCCCGCGGCGTCGCGCTGCAGCTCACGGACGCCCGCGCCGTCTCGGGCCTGGGCGAGGCCTTCGGCACGCTGGGCAACGGCGCGCTGTGGCGCATCGAGAAGATCGACGAGCAGGGCTTCCCCGACGTCGTCTTCCCCGGCATCCCCTACCCCGTGCTGCTGATGCTGCTGCTGGCTGTGATCGTGGGCATCGTGCTGCGCCGCACGACGCTGGGTCGCCACCTGCATGCGGTGGGCTCCAACGGCGAGGCCGCGCGGCTGTCGGGCGTCAACGTGGCCGGCGTCACGATGGTCGCCTACGTCAGCTCGGGTGCGCTGGCGGGCCTGACTGGCTGTGTGCTGATGTCGCGCCTGGTCACGGCCCAGCCCAACGAGGGCGTCATGTACGAGCTGGACGCCATCGCGGCGGCCGTCATCGGCGGCACCTCGCTGCTGGGCGGCGTGGGCACGGTGTCGGGCACCGTCATCGGCGCCTTCGTCATCGGCATCCTGCGCAACGGCCTGAACATGAACGGTGTTTCGTCGTTCACGCAGCAAATCATCATCGGCCTGGTCATCCTCATCACGGTGTGGATCGACCGGCTGCGCAACCGGCGCTGAAGACGCCCTGAAACAACGGAGACTCCCATGACCCTTTCCCTGCCTCGTGCACTGCTCGGTGCCGCGCTGGTTCTGGCGGCCACGGCCACCCAGGCCGGCGAGATCGCCGTCATCGTCAAGACGACCAACTCCACCTTCTGGCAGAACGTCAACAAGGGCGCGACGGCCGCGATGAAGGACATCCCCGGCCACACCATGACCTTCTCCGGCCCGGCCAGCGAATCGGCCGTGGCCGACCAGGTCAACCTGGTCGAGAACGCGGTGAACCGGCGCGTGGCCGGCATCGTGCTGGCACCGTCCGACCCCGACGCCCTCGTGCCCGCCATCAAGAAGGCCTGGGAGGCGCGCATCCCCGTCATCCTGATCGACTCCCAGGTGGCCGATGCCGGAAAGGCCTACTACCAGTCCTTTCTGACCACCGACAACCGCGCCGCCGGCGAGCTGTGCGCCAAGGAAATGATCGCCAGGGTCGGCAGCACCGGCAAGGTGGCCATCATGTCCTACGTGGCCGGCGCGGGCTCGGAGGTGGGCCGGGTCGGCGCCTTCAAGAGCTATCTGCAGGCCCACTCCAAGCTGGAGGTCATCGGGCCCTTCTACTCGCAGTCGCAGATGGCCACGGCGATGAACCAGACCACCGACGTGCTGGCCGCCCACAAGGATCTGAAGGGCATCTTCGGCGCCAACGAGCCCACGGCCGTCGGCATGGGCCGCGCCCTGGTCCAGAGCGGCCGCGCCGGCAAGCTGGTGGCCATCGGCTTCGACGGCAACCAGGACCTGCAGAAGTTCGTCAACGACGGCGCACTCGCCGGCATCGCCGTGCAGGGCTCGTTCCAGATGGGCCAGCTGGGTGTCAAGACCGTCAACGACGTGCTGCAGAAGAAGCCCGTGCCCAAGTTCCGCGATACCGGCGTGGTCTGGGTCACCAAGGGCAATCTGCATGCGCCCGAAGCCACCGCCGTTCTGTACTGAAGTGACGCGATTGCCGAGGAGTGAACCGTTGAGCATGAGCCCATTCCCGAGCCGCCGCCTCGCCCGCACCGACCTGCGCCTGAGCACCCTGGGCCTGGGTGCCGCGGCGCTGGCCGGC
>DATGXU010000535.1:0-3830 GCA_035298685.1 Magnetospirillum sp.
GCAGACGCGCAAGCCATTGTTTCCAATTATTTTTATGCGGAAACACGTGGATCGCCGGGTCAAGCCCGGCGATGACGTTGACGGCAAGGTCCCCGGAATTCCGTGATGAACCAAACAAAAGCCCCGCTGCCGGACTATCCAGACAGTGGGGCCTTTCTCGTTAAACGGACCGGCGGTCAATCACGCGTCGAAGCTCGGGTTTCCCCCGCCATTCGCCGCACCACCAACCCCATGCTGGCCTGAATATGGGGATGACGTTCGGCCAGCCGGCGCGCCAGGGTGACCGCCAGATCGCGATCCACCGGGCGGCCTTCGGCCTCGGCCTCGATCAGGCTTGCCAATTGACGGATGTCCTGCCAGCGCGGCATTTCTGCCTCCCTAAAACTTTCCGCCGGCAGGGTATCCGATTACGTGCAAGCATGAAAGACTGACGCCCTCCTCCGGATGGCTGACGCCTATCGTTCAATCGTCTAATCGCTGGTCGCCACCCCCCAGATGTCGCGGGCGTATTCCGCCACCGTGCGATCCGACGAGAACTTGCCCATGCGCGCGACGTTCAGAATGGCCTTGCGCGTCCACTCGTCCGGATTGCGATAGAGGTGATCGACCCGCTCTTGCGCAGCCATGTACAGGGAATAATCGGCGGTCAGCAGATAGTGATCGCCGTTGGTCAGCGCCTCCACCAACGAGCGGTAGCGATCGGTCTGATCGGGCGAGAAATAGCCGTTGCCGATCATGTCGAGAGCCTTCTTCAGCTCCTCATTGGCGTTGATGGCGGCCCACGGGTCATAGCCGTCCACACGGCGGCGGGCCACTTCCTGCGCGGTCAGGCCGAACAGGAACATGTTGTCCTCGCCCACTTCCTCGCAGATTTCCACGTTGGCGCCGTCCCAGGTGCCGATGGTCAGCGCGCCGTTCATGCTCATCTTCATGTTGCCGGTGCCCGACGCCTCGGTGCCGGCGGTCGAAATCTGCTCGGACAGCTCGGCAGCCGGCATCACCAGCTCGGCGGTGGAGACGTTGTAGTTGGGAACGAACACCACCTTCAGCTTGTCGCCGACCATGGGGTCGTTGTTGACCACGTCGGCCACGTCGTTGATCAGCTTGATGATCAGCTTGGCCGCCAGATAGCCGGGCGCCGCCTTGCCGCCGATGATCACCGTGCGCGGCACCACGTCGACGGTGGGATTGGCGCGGATGCGGGCATAGCGGGTCACCACGTGCAACACGTTCAGCAATTGGCGCTTGTATTCGTGGATGCGCTTGATCTGGACGTCAAACAGCGAATCCACCGACAGGTCCACGCCCAGGCGCTGGCCGATGACCTGGGTCAGATGCTGCTTGTTGTCGCGCTTGACCTTGGCGAAGGCGGCATGGAACGCCTTGTCGTCGGCGAACTTCTCCAGCCCCTTCAGGCGGTCGAGATGGGTGATCCAATCCGGCCCGATGGCGTCGGTGATCAGCTTGGACAGGCCGGGATTGGCCGCCAGCACCCAGCGGCGCGGGGTGACGCCGTTGGTCTTGTTGTTGATCTTGCCCGGGTTCAGATGCTCGAAATCCGAGAAGATGGTGGATTTCATCAGCCCGGTATGGATGGCGGCGACGCCGTTGACCTTGTGGCTGCCGACCACCGCCAGATGGGCCATGCGCACGCGGCGGCCACCCTCCTCGCCCACCAGCGAAACCCGCCGCAGCAGGTCGGAATCGCCCGGGTGGCGATGCCGCACTTCCTGCAGGAATTCGTGGTTGATCTGGAACACGATTTCCAGATGGCGCGGCAGGATGCGCTCGAACATGTCCACCGGCCACGTTTCCAGCGCCTCGGGCAGCAGGGTGTGGTTGGTGTAGGCGCAGCAGCGGCGGGTCAGCGACCAGGCGCGGTTCCATTCCAGCTGGTGCTCGTCCACCAGCACCCGCATCAGCTCGGCCACCACCAGCGCCGGGTGGGTATCGTTGAGCTGCACCGCCACCTTGTCGGGCAGCTTGTCCCAATCGTTATGCGCCTTGCGGAAGCGGGCCAGGATGTCCTGGATCGAGGCGGCGACGAAGAAGTACTCCTGCTTGAACCGCAGTTCCTTGCCGCGCGAGGTGATATCCGACGGATACAGCACCTTGGACAGGGTTTCGGACTCGTTCTTGTCGCGAACGGCCTCGATGTAGTTTCCGGCATTGAAGTACTTCAGGTCGAATTCGCGGGTGGACTTCGCCGACCACAGACGCAGATTGTTGACCGTCTTGCCGGCATAGCCGGGAATGGGAATGTCATAGGCCATGGCCATGACTTCCTCGGTGTCCATCCACTGGGCGCGGGTCTGGCCC
Organism: Magnetospirillum sp.; assembly: GCA_035298685.1. Lineage (GTDB taxonomy): Bacteria > Pseudomonadota > Alphaproteobacteria > Rhodospirillales > Magnetospirillaceae > Magnetospirillum. Next base: position 2,320 of record DATGXU010000535.1, read on the forward strand.
AGCACGTCCTTGTAGTGGACGACGCGGCCGCCGAAACGCACCGGATAGATCACGCCGGGGCGGGGGAATTCCCACGGATTGCCATAGCGCAGCCAGTTTTCCGGGCTTTCCACCTGCCAGCCGTTTTCGATGTGCTGGGTGAACATGCCGTAGTCGTAGCGAATGCCGTAACCGAAGCCGGCGACGTTCAGCGAGGCCATGGAATCCAGCAGGCACGCCGCCAGACGGCCCAGACCGCCATTGCCCAGCGCCGCCTCGACCTCCCAGCCGACGACCTCGTCGAAATCCTGATCCAGGCTTTCGATGGCGGCCTTGACCTGGTCGTAGATGCCCAGGTTGATCATGGCGTTGGACAGCGTCCGCCCGATCAGGAACTCCATGGACATGTAATAGACGCGCTTTTGGTCCTCGTCGTAGTACCGGTTGAGCGTGGGCATCCAACGCTCGGAAACGCGGTCGCGAACCGCATAGGCCGCAGCCATGAACCAGTCACGCGCCGTCGCGTTCACCGGGTCCTTGCCGACCGAATACAGCAAATGGCTGGTAAGGCTGTCACGAATGCTCTCGACGCTGTTATCTGTGAGCCTGACCACGGGGGAGCCGACACGGCGCATACTTTGTCCTTCCGCCTAAGGAATACCGCATAGGGAGTGTCCCGGACCGCGCCCTCAAGTCAAGGCGTTTCATGCACGAAATGGGAGTAAAGGCTATGCGTTGGCGGAATGGAGTACCAAAAACCATGGAATTGCGCACATTTAGGGCATTATGACAGCGCAACCGACGGTTACAAATATATTACATTGACCTTTCCTCCGGCTCTGCTTCCAGCAACGCCAGCGGAAAGTTGGCGAACAGATCGGCAAGTGGCAGCACCTGTCCCCCCCGTCGGGTGACCGCGTGCACCATCTGGCCGCTGAACAGGTCGCGGAAGCGGCCGCCGCCACCGCGCCGGGGGGCTTCCACGTGGCAGCCGCGCCATGCGCCGCCCAAGGCCGGCACCGCCAGGTTGTCGGGCCAGAACCGTGCGGTCAGCACCGGCGCCACCACCACCGCCTGCACGTCGCCCAGGACGCGGGCAAAAGCCACCACATGGGCCGAGCGTGGCCCGCGCACGGTCAACGGACGATAGCCCCCTTCGGCGAACAGCCGGGGATGCCGCCGGCGCAAGTCGAGCGTGCGCCGGATGACGGCCTGCTTGACGGCGCCGTCCCGCCATTGCGCGGTTTCGGCCGGCAGCGGCTTGCCGTCGAACCGGTCGATCAGCCGGCGGCGCAGATCGAAATCCACCGGGCGGCGGTTGTCGGGATCGACCAGCGACAGGTCCCACAATTCCGCGCCCTGGTAGATGTCGGGCACGCCGGGAACGGTGAGTTTCAGCACCGTCTGCACCAGCCCGTTCAATTGCCCGGCCGGCACCATGCGGCGGCGCAGGCCCAGAAAGTCGTCGAGGAACGGATTGCGGCGATTGGTTTCCGAGATGCGGCGGACGAATTCGACCACCGCCTGCTCGT
>DATGXU010000536.1:0-3159 GCA_035298685.1 Magnetospirillum sp.
GTGATGGACACGGGCTTAGTTTGCGCGGGATCGAACGCGTGGCCACCCATATGGCGCTAGTGGCTGCTGCAACTGGTACCAGAACCCTAGTTCTTACACCATTAATTGGACCACTCTGTGTTATGCGCAGAAGTCATCCGACCTTGTATCAGAAAGGAAGGGCCGGAATTCTTGAATACCATGAAATTCGCGCGTTCATGGAGAATGTGCGATGGATAGATCATTACAGTTCTCAGTGGTACGAGCAGTGGTGGAGGTATTTCACTGATCGCAGTGACATTCAAAACGAGCCGTGGTATCAAGAAATTAGATCGAGCCTAATCAGGTATAGGATTCATGACAGGCTCGAACTTGTTCCTTGGGGGTGCAGATTGATCGATGAACTGATCGTCGCCACTAGTGATCGTTAGCCGCGCAATTTTCGTTAAGCCTTATTGGCTGAGCACCCCCAGCGCCTCATTCACGCCTTCCTCGGCGGTGTCAAACAGGCGCCGCAGGTAGAACAGGTTCTGCAAGGGCATGAGGCGGCGGACGGTATGGGTGTCGGCCCCCGTCCATTGGCCGCGCGTGGCGGCGCCGGTGGCCTGGACCACGTCCTTCGCCAGGCCGGCGGTGGGGCCGAGCAGGGAATCGACCACGCCGCGGCTGGCATAGCGGGTGCTGCCGGTGAAGCCGAACCATTTGCCGGCGACATTGTTGAGGTCGCTGAGCCAGAACAGCAGCCCAGAGCGGTCGAATCCTTCGCGGACCCAATGGGCGGGATCGTCGGAAAGGGGCTGGCCCGATGCCGTGCCGTAGACGGCATAACTCATCATCCCCAGGCCCACCGACATCAGCACGCCGTTGAGCGTGGCGGCGTCCCGATCCTGGAGGGCCGCCAGCGCCACCCTCTGTGTCGAAGCCAGCGAGAAGGACTTGAACTGCCCCAGCAGCTTCCCGAGTTCGGTGCTCATCCACAGCGGCTTGTCCTGGCCGGGTGTGACGATGGTGCGGTCGATGTCCTTGACCAGCGCGGCGCGGAAGGCGTCCACCGCCTCGGCATCCGACCAGGCGCGGGTGTTCGCCCACCAAACCCCGCCTTCATCCCGCACGCCGTGCACGCTGAACTGGCGGGCAATGCGTTCGGCAGCATTGTGGTCGATGCCGAGGAACGCGAGGTTCTCCAGTTCACGCGAGCCGGGCGCCAGATCCCGGTATCGCTCGATGGCTTGCAACATGCGGGTCTGGCTGATGACGCCGCTGAACTGCTTCCAGAAGGTGTTCCACGGGGCCATGAGTGTGACCAGACCGTATTGGCTGGTCAGGGCCTGGAGGCCGCGTTCGAATTTGGTCAGACGCCCGTAATCGTCCCACACGTCGGCGAGCTGCATGGCGCGGGTGTCGAGCAGCATGTCCAGGGCGGTGCCGGCAAGGCGGGCTTCTTCAGCCGCCAGCCGGAACCCCTGCAGGTTGGTGACGAGGGGCGCGAGGCCATCGCCCAGCGTCCGCGTGAAGCCGTGGACCATGACGGGCCGGGCGGCGTCGGCGAGCGAGGAAACCGTCATGCCCCCCAGCAGCCGCAGGAAGTTGATGGAACGCACCACCCGCGCCGCCCGGACGGCCAGGCCGTGGGGATTGTCGGGCATGGCATAGGTGCCGCGCATCCTGTCCCGCACCGCCGCCAGGTCGCGCAGGTCCGCGCGCATGCGTTCGTCCAGCCCCTTGAGGGCCTTCTCGTCCGTCACCCCTTCGCGCAGCACGGCATAATGCTCGGCCACCTTCTCCAACTCGCCCTGCATGTCGGCGCGGCCAAAGGCGGCGGTCAGTTCGACATCCGGCGCCATGGTGTGGACGTAGCGGCGGGCCACCGCCAGGGCGTCGCTGTCGAGGAAGTCCTCGATCATGAAGTCCGAGATGGCCAGGGTGCGATCCTTGAGCGGCCCCCTGGCCAGCGGCACCGCCTCATACGGGATACGGCCGGCGGGGACGGACAGGATGTGGTCGGTGACCTGGCGGGCGATGTCCTTCAATTCCAGATCATCGGCCGCGGCCAGTCCCTTTTCCGCCTCCACCGCGTTGCGGGAGCGGTCGAGGGCCGAGCGCGTCCGGCGCAGTTCGCCATCCAGGTGGGCCGCCTTGGCGGTCAGGCCGTGGTAATCGAGGCGGGCTTGATCGCGGGCCGCCTTGGTTTCCTCCAGGGCGGCAACGGCCGCCTGCAGACGTTGTGTGGCGGCGGCATTGCGATCCTCGGCCCGGCGGACGTGATAGCCGATCTCGCGGGCCTTGGCCCTGGCGGCGGGCGTGGAGGCGCGGTAACGCCCAGGCTCCCCGGTCAGCGCGGCATCCAGCAGCACCTTGATTTCGGCATCCGGTTTGCGGATATCGATGCCCAGCCGGTCGAGTTCACGGGAGAAGTTGGCCACATAGTCGCCATAGGCAGCGGCCTCAAGGTCCGCGTCCCGATACAGCTTCGAGGCCCCGGAAGCGTCGTCCCTCAACGCCGACAGGAAATCGTCCATCGAGGGGCGCTCGCCACCGTGACCGGAGAAGAAGCCGTCTGCGGCGGCCTTGAGGGCGGCCTCGTCCAGCGACATGCCCGACTTGTCGTTGACCAGACGGTGATCGCCCAGGCCGAGGGCGCGAACCTCGCCGCCTTCATCCCGGAGGCCACCGTTCCGGCGCACCCACGACGTCAGACTTTCCGGCGGCTTCGGCCCACCCCGGCGAATGTCGCGCAGCACCTGGCCAAGCGGATCGCCGCGCGGCATCTCGTCCGGCCGGAACGCCTCCAGCCTGGCGCGGGCGGCCGACAGTTCCCGCTCGGCCTGATGCCAGGCCCGGCGCGCGCCGGCAACGTCGCGTTCCCGTGCCACGGTGGCGAAGCGATGATCCTTCCAGGCTTTCTCAGCCAGTTGAAGCGCTCCGACCTCGTTGGGCATGGTGCCGCCCCGGGTGCCATCCAGGCCGGTGAGTTCCTCCTCGATCGCCCGGAGCTTGGGCTCAAGCTCGCGGACCTTGTGTTCGGCCTCGCGCAAGCGCCGGCCAGCGTCCGACCGCCGTTCGCCCAGCCACGAGACGATACGGCTCTCGAATTCAGGGCGTCGACGGACGACCTTCTCCATGTTGTAGACGCGGGTCAGGTAGGACAGGGCGGTGTCGACCGACACGTCCTCCGGCAAC
>DATGXU010000537.1:0-6099 GCA_035298685.1 Magnetospirillum sp.
GTCGCCAGCCGGGGCGCGAGGATGAATTGGACCGGGTGGTCGCCGCCTTCAACGGCATGTGCGTGAGCCTCGAGCGCGCCTATGCCGACCTGCGCGACGCCAATCAGGAACTGGAAAAGGACATCGAGGCCCGCAAGGAAGCCGAGGCCGAGATCACCCGGCTGAACGCGGTGCTGGAGCAGCGGGTTCGCCAGCGCACCGCCGAACTCGAGGCCGCCAACAACGAACTGGCCTCGTTCTCGTATTCCGTTTCGCACGATCTGCGCGCCCCCTTGCGCCGCATCGAAGGCTTCGCCCGCATCCTGCTGGAAGAAACCGGCTCCCATTTCGACGAGCGCGGCGAGCATTGCGTCAACCGCATCCAGGCCGGCACCCGCGAAATGTCCGAGATGGTGGATTCGTTCCTGCGGCTGTCGCGCACCACCCGGGGCGAATTGGCGCTCGAGCAGGTCGATTTGTCGTCGGTGGTGCAATCGGTCGTGGCCGAGCTGGCCGAGAAAGAGCCCGATCGTGCGGTCGCCGTGCATATCCAGCCCGGATTGTCCATCCAGGGCGACCGGCGCCTGCTGAAATCGGCCTTGGTCAACCTGTTCGAGAACGCCTGGAAATACACTCGCCGCACCTCGGTGCCCGAAGTGTGGTTCGGCCGCAATGCGGATGGGGCGTTCTTCGTTCGCGACAACGGCGTGGGCTTCGACCAATCCTTCGCCGGCCGCCTGTTCATTCCGTTCAACCGCCTGCACAAGCCCGAGGAATACGAAGGCATCGGCATCGGCCTTGCCACCGTGCAGCGAATCATTGCCCGGCATGGTGGGCGGGTGTGGGCCGAAGGCGTCAGCGGGCAGGGGGCCACCATCCTGTTCACCTGTTGGGAGGGAGAAAACGCATGACCGCCCGCAGCCAGACCATCCTGTTGGTCGAAGATAATCAGGACGATGTCGAACTGACCGTCCATGCCTTCCGCAAAAGCCAGATGGACAACCAGATCGTGGTCGCCCATGACGGCGAAGAGGCGCTGGACTATCTGTTCCGCCGAACCGGCGACGACGCGCACGAATTGCCGGCGGTGATGCTGCTGGATCTCAAGCTGCCGGGCATCAGCGGTCTGGACGTGCTGCGCCGCGTTCGTGATGCCGATACGACGCGGCGCATGCCGGTGGTCATCCTGACCACGTCCGACGATGAAAGCGACATCATCAATGGCTACAACTTGGGGGTGAATTCCTATATACAGAAGCCTGTGGATTTCAAGGCGTTTACCGGCGTCGTCGATCAGTTGGGCCTGTACTGGCTGAAGGTCAATCTTCCGGCGCCGATGTAGGGAGGCCGCATGGCCAGGGATTTGCGGGTGTTGCTGGTCGAGGATTCGCCGGATGACGCCGATCTGATCGAAATGGAACTGGTCCGTGGCGACTATGCGCCCCAGATAAGGCGCGTCGAGACCGCCTCGGAAATGCTGGCGGCCTTGGCCGACGATTGGGACGTGGTGCTGTCGGATTTCAATCTGCCGTCCTTCAGCGCCGAGCGGGCGCTGGGCGTGCTGCAGACCACGGGGCGCGATCTGCCCTTCATCATCCTGTCCGGCGTGGTCGAGGCCGAGGACGCGGTCATCCTGCTCAAGCGCGGTGCCCACGATTTCATCGACAAGAACGCGCTGGCGCGTCTGGTTCCGGCCATTGGCCGCGAGGTTCGCGAGGCGGACGAGCGGGCGTCGCGCCGCCGGGCCGAGGACCGGGTGCGCATTCTGTCGCAGGCGGTGGAACAAAGCCCGGTGTCGGTGGTGATCACCGACCATGACGGGCTGATCCAGTATGTGAATCCCAAGTTCGAGGACGCCACCGGCTACGAATCCATCGATGCGGTGGGCCGCGATCTGGACTTCACCGCGCGCGCCGACACCCCCGCCGAAACCTTTCGCGAGATGTGGGGGCAAGTTCGCCAGGGCGCTGAATGGCGCGGCGAATTCTGCAATCGCCGCCGCGACGGTTCGCTGATGTGGGAACACGTCACCGTGTCGCCGCTGACCGATGGCGATGGCGCCATCACCAACTTCATCGCCGTCAAGGAAGACGTCACCCTGCGCCGCACCTACGAGGAACGGCTGCTGCGCCAGGCCAATTTCGACGATCTGACCGGCCTGCCCAACCGCGTGCTGATGCTGGATCGCCTGGATCAAGCCATCGCCGCCGCCAACCGCACCGGCAACCTGACCGCGCTGCTGTATATCGACGTCGACCGCTTCAAGGACATCAACGACAGCCTGGGCCACGATTCGGGCGACCAGATTCTGCGGCACGTGGCCGACCGTCTGGCCGCCTGCGTGCGCGAAGGCGACAGTCTGGCCCGCATGGGCGGCGACGAATTCGTCATCATCCTGCCCGCCATCGACGACGACGAAGCCGCCCGCTACGTGGCCGAGCGGGTGACCGAGGTCATGGCGCGCCCCATGCTGGTGCAGGGCTGCGAATATTTCATCACCGCCAGCATCGGCATCACCCTTTACCCCAATGACGGCGCCGACCGGCAGGTGCTGCTGAAGAACGCCGACCTGGCCATGTACAAGGCCAAGGAGATGGGGCGGAACCGCTATCGCTTCTTCACCAGCGAGTTCAATCGCCGCCTGCAGGAACGCCTGGCGTTGGAAGGCCAATTGCGCGGCGCCGCCGAGCGCCGCGAATTGCTGCTGCATTATCAGCCGATCTTCGATTTGGGCAGTCGCACCGCGGTGGGGGTGGAAGCCCTGTTGCGCTGGCAGTTGCCGTGCGGCGAGATGCGCATGCCCGGCGACTTCATTCCCATCGCCGAGGATACCGGCCTGATCGGCAATCTGGGCCAGTGGGTGGTCGAAACCGCCTGCGGCGAGCTGGCCGGGCTGCTGCGCGGTCGGGCCACCCCCGGCCGGGTGGCGGTGAACGTGTCGCCCCGGCAGTTGCAGGATCAGGAATTCGGCCCCATGGTCGCCCGCCTGCTGGGCGAAAACGGCCTGCGGCCCGAGCATCTGGAGCTGGAAATCACCGAAAGCGTGCTGATGGACGACACGCGGGAAACCGCCGCCAATCTGGACATGCTGTGCGACATGGGCATCCGCCTGTCCATCGACGATTTCGGCACCGGCTATTCGTCGCTGGGCTATCTGCAGCGATACCCGTTCAGCACGCTGAAGATCGACCGCTCGTTCGTCACCTTGGCGCCGCACAACCGGGGCGCCGGCCGGCTGGTGGAAACCATCATCGCCATGGCGCACGGCCTGGGGCTCGAGGTCATCGCCGAAGGCGTGGAAACCGAGGAACAGGCCGATTTCCTGCGCCAGCGGCGTTGCGATCAGGTGCAGGGCTATCTGTTCGGCCGGCCGCAGCCCTTGGCGCAGACGGCGGGCGTGCTGGCGGTCTGAATCTCCCACTCACCCGATCGGCGGGCCGAACACCATCACCACGTCGCCGGGCAGATGGGCGCGGTCGCGGCCCGATCGCTTGGCCTGATACATGCGCTGGTCGGCGGCCTCGATCAGGTCCGGCCAGTCCTTGGCGTTGTCGACGGTCCGTTCGGCCACGCCGATGGATGCCGTCATGGGCGAGCCATCGGGGCGGTCGCCGAAGCCGGCCTCGCGCAGCCGCTGAACCACGATGCGGGCACCGGCGGCATCGGTGTTGTTGAGGATGGCGACGAATTCCTCGCCGCCCCAGCGCACCAGAACGTCACCCTTGCGCAATCCGCTTTTCAGCTTGTCGGCCAGGGTCTTCAGCGCCCGGTCGCCTTCGTCGTGGCCGTAGGTGTCGTTGATGGACTTGAACTTGTCGAGGTCGAAGAACGCCACCGACAACGGCGCATTCTGCAACGCCGACAGGCGGAACAGCAGATCCAGCGTCTCGCCGCCCGAGCGGCGGGTATAGGCGCCGGTCAGCGGATCGATCATGGCCCGGTTGACCAGCGCCGCCATGTAATGCAGCTGGCTCATGCCCGAGAACATGGCGACGCCCATGACCAGCACCATCAGCCACAGCTCGGGGCCGTGCTGCACCAGCGACAGCGTCTCGCCGTTCATGCGATAGCCGATCAGGGCGAACAGGAAGGCGGGCAGCGAGAACAGCGCCACCTCAAGCGCGGTCAGCGGAAAGATCGCCAGGCCCGCCAGCACGATGTTGGGCATCAGTGCATAAAGTTTGGTCGCCAGCATGGCGAACGGGTCGAGGTGAAGGTCGGAAATGATCTGGATGGACACCAGATAAAATACCGGCGGCACCAGCAGCAGCGCCACCAGCATGGCGTCGGCCTGAAGACGCGACTTCGACAATTGCCAGGGCCACGCCAGGGCGACGAACACAATGGACGACGCGAAGCGCATGGCCGTCATTTCCGCCCATTGCGGCCAGGGAAAGACGAACCAGTCGAGAATCGAGCACACCGGCACCAGAACGGCGAACAGCGCGGCGACCAGTTGCACCCGCGAGATGGTCACGCTGGCGGCGTGGCGGCGGATGTGGGTGGAATGCCTGAACGGCACCAGCAGATCGACGAACTGTTCCCAAGTGATTTTGATGGGCGCGAAAATATGCGCAGCAAACGAGCGCCTGGTTTGGCCGCCGTCGTCGATGGTGGTGAAGGCCATCCGTCAATCCCCCAAAAAGCCACCCCATATGGCGGCAAGACCTTAGTCCATGTGTGTGCGCGCAAACAATGCAGTCTTGGCCCGAATTGGAGCCATTTTGCTTTGTCTTTGACGGTTGGTTGCGCCTTGCCCGCGCTGGATCAACCGCTGGGCCGAATATCGAATGTTGGCCCGGTGTTTGCGAGGGAACCGCCGGTGGCACGGATGAGGCGGCGAATGTCGGAAACCTATCATCGGCTGATGGCCTGCGAGAGCGGCGAGGATGCCTTCGACCGCCACGTCTTTGCCTGCGTGATCGCCAAGGCCATGACGGAAACGCAGCGTTCCTTGCACGAGGCGGTGGGGCTGGCCCCGGACCAACTGGTGTCGCTATGGCGGCGATATTTCCCCGGGGCCGTTCCGCCCGACGCCCAGGGTTCTCCGGGGGCCGGCGACGACGCCCTGGAAGAACCGGATCTGCGCCGCCTGCTGGCCGACAACGCCACGCGGCCAGGCGATCAGGCGGCCATCTGGCTGGCCGCCATGGTGGCGCGGCGGTCGCTGTTGCCCAATCATCTGTGGCAGGATCTGGGGCTGGCCGCCCGTTCGGATTTGTCGGGTTTGCTGCATCGCCATTTCGCCCCGCTGGCGACGCGCAACGTGCGTGACATGAAGTGGAAGAAATTCTTTTACCGCCAGTTGTGCGAGGCGGAAGGAATCAGCATCTGCAAGTCGCCGGTGTGCGACGCCTGCAGCGATTTCACCCTGTGCTACGGACCCGAAGCGTGATGATCTCCGATGCCGAGCTTGATCGCCTGCTGGCCGAGGACGTGCCTTTCGGCGATCTCACCACCCACGCCTTGGGGATCGGCGCCGCCCCCGGACGCATGGTGTTCAAGGCCCGTGACGCTATGGTGGTTGCCGCCACCGAGGAAGCGGCGCGGCTGATCGCCCGGTGTGGCGGGCGCGTGTCCGCGGTGACGGCCAGCGGCGGCACGGCGATGGCGGGCGACACCTTGCTGGTGGCCGATGGTGACGCCGCCGCCTTGCTGGCGGCGTGGAAGGTGGCGCAGACCCTGGTGGAAGCGGCCTCGGGCATCGCCACCGGCGCCCGCGCGCTGGTCGATGCTGCGCGTTCGGCCAATCCCCAGGTGGTGGTCGCCTGCACGCGCAAGACCTTTCCCGGCACCCGTGCGCTGGCGGTCAGGGCCATCCTGGCCGGCGGCGCGGTGCCCCACCGGCTGGGGTTGTCGGAAACCATTCTGGTCTTTCCCGAACATCGGGCATTCCTGGGCGCCGAGCCGTTGGAAGCCACGCTGGAGCGTTTGCGTCAAACCTGCCCCGAGCGGAAAATCGTGGTGGAAGTGACCTCGCCGGCCGAGGCGGAACGGGCCGCCCTTGCCGGTGCCGACGTGGTGCAGTTGGAAAAATTTTCCCCCGTTGCGGTGGCGGCAGTGGTTTCCCGGCTGGCGGAACGGGCGCCGACGGCAAAAATCGCGGCGGCAGGGGGTGTC
>DATGXU010000538.1:0-2980 GCA_035298685.1 Magnetospirillum sp.
CGACACCGCACCGACCGGGCACACGATCCTCCTGCTCGACGCCGCCGAGGCCTATCACCGCGAGGTGCTGCGCACCCAGGCCGACATGCCCGAGGCGGTGCGCCAGTTGCTGCCCCGACTGCGCGATCCCGCTTTCACCCGCGTGCTTGTCATCACCCTGGCCGAGGCGACGCCGGTGCACGAGGCCGAACGTCTGCGCGACGACCTCGACCGCGCCGGCATCGCCCCTTATGCCTGGGTGGTCAACCAGAGCCTGCTGGCCAGCGGCACAAGAAACCCCATCCTGGCCCAGCGCGGCATTTATGAAGCGCCGTTCATCGAGCGTGTCTCGGGCCAGTCGCCACGAACCGCGCTGATCCCTTGGCTGGCGACGGCGCCGGTGGGGGCCGAGGGCCTGGCGGCCCTGGTCGGGCCATAGGCTCACTGGCAGAAGTTCATCTCCAACAAGATGCCCAGCAGCGGCCCCTGATAGCCGTTCCACGCGGCCACCACCGCGCCCAGGCCGAGCGCAAGGATGGCCGCGTGAAGAAGCCGCCTCATGCCGCCGCCTTCGCCGGCTCGAGGGCCTGTTCCTTGATGGGCAGGTTGAGCAGCGCGGCGATCATGCTGAGGCCGATGGCGATGGCCCAGGCGCCGTCGTACGACCCCAGCCGGTCGTACAGCACGCCGCCCAGCCAACCGCCCAGGAAGGCGCCAAGCTGGTGGGCCAGAAACACCACGCCGCCCAGCATGGACATGTTGCGCACGCCGAAGATGGCGGCGACGGTGCCGTTGGTCAGCGGCACGGTGGACAGCCAGAACAGGCCCATGGCGGCGCCGAACATATAGGCGCTGGCGGCGCTGACCGGCAGGAACGCGAAAGCGGCGATGATGACCACCCGCGCCAGATACAGCCACGACAGCAGCAGCGGCTTGCGGTATCTGCCGCCCCACAGGCCGGCGAAATAGGTGCCGGGAATGTTGAGCAGCCCGATGAAGGCCAGCACCATCGAAGCGATTCCGGGCGACAATCCCTTGTCGGCCAGGAAGGCCGGCACGTGGGTGGCGATGAACACCACCTGGAACCCACAGACGAAGAAGCTGAGCGCCAACAGTTGGAAGCCGCGATGGCGAAGGGCGGCGCGGATGGCCTGACCGGCCGTCATCTCGCCAGGCGCGTGGGCGGCGACCCGCCCGCGTTCGAACAGCGGCACCGCCAGCGGCATCATCAGCACGGTCAGCGCGGACAGCGCCACCAGGGCGCCCGACCAATCCAGCCATTCGATTCCCTTGAGCGCGCCGGGCAGCATGATGAACTGGCCGAAGGCGGCGCCGCCCATGGCCACGCCCAGGGCAAGGCTGCGCTTTTCCGGCGCGATGGCGCGGGTGACGGCGCCCAGCACCAGCGGATAGGTGGTGCCCGCCAGCCCCAGGCCGACCAGCACGCCGGCGCCCAGGATGAACACCGTCTGCCCCTGGGGATGGGCCATCACCAGCAGGCCCAAGGCATACAGAACCGTGCCGACGATGACCGCCTTGCCGGCGCCGATGCGGTCGGCGACCATTCCGGCGAAGGGCTGCGACACCCCCCACACCAGATTTTGCAGGGCGATGGCGAAGGCGAACACCTCGCGTCCCCAGCCGCCGGCCATGGAGACCGGTTGCAGGAACAGGCCGAACGAATGCCGCACCCCCAGCGAGATGGCCAGGATGGCAGAGGCGCTGATCAGGACGGCCGTGGGTCCGTGCCAGCTTTTGGATGCACTCATGGGGTCCTCCACTGTTGTCTGGTTGGCTTTTGGGCAAGGGGGCCGGTTGACGCCTTGCCCCGGCCGGGCCTAGCGCCTGATGGAAATGCGGCCTTCGCCTAAATCAGCGGCGTTCGCAGGGGATGCGGTCGCCGAAATCCAGTTTGCATTCGCGCCCCAGGCTGTCGCGCAGCGCCGTCAGGCCGCGATGCAGGATGACGCGGGCGTTGCCCTCGGTTACTCCCAGCGGCAAGGCGATCTCGCGATGGCTCAGGCCGGCGAAATGATGCATCAGCACCGCTTCCCGCTGGCGGACGGGCAGACGGGACAGATGTCCCAGGATGCAGGCGGACATTTCCGCCTGCATGACCTCGGTCTCGGGGTGATCCGGCGCCGCGATCCCGTCGGCGACGTCCAGCGTGGTGGTTGCCGGGCGCCGTTTGACGGCACGGTAATGGTCGCGGACCAGGTTGAGGGCGATGGCGGTCAGCCACGTGGCCGGCGCGGCCTCTCCCCGCATTCCGCCGACGGCGCGGGAGGCCCGCAACAGCGCCTCCTGCACCAGATCGTCGGCCAGCGCCGGGTCGCGCAACAGCCGCAGCAGGATGCCGCGCACCGCATCGCGATGCGCGGCGAAACCGTCAGACGGCACAGCCGCACCCGGCGGCGGGCGGCGCCTTGCCCGTCAAGGTGTCGACCTTGGCCCGCATGCGCGCGGCGGCGCCGCGATTGACCGCCAGCCCGACCTCGATGGCGGCCGTCACCTCGGCGCGGCTCAGGCCCACGCGTTCGGCTTCGGCCAGATGGTGGTCCAGGCAGGGATGGCAGTTGACCGCCGCCGAAGCACCAAGGGCAATCAGTTCCTTCGTACGCTCGTCCATGATGAACTCCTGAATTGGGTTGCTTTCATGTGCTTGGACGGCGGCGGCGCCGGTTTCGTTACGAACTTTTTGCGTCGTCGATGATTTTTGCCGCCAGCTCGGTGGCACGCCCGGTATAGGTCATGCACCGCTTCCACAGCCGCCCTTCGGTGAAGGTCTGCTGGCCCTCGGCGGTGCCCAGGTGGCAGCCCAGCAGTTCGGCACAGGCGGTCGAGCCGAATTCGGCGGTGAACCCGTTCACGAAGGTCTTCACCGCGTCATAGCTCTGGTCCACCGAACCCGAGCCGTCCTTGCGGCCAAAGGCCAGCCCCAACCCCATCACCGCGCCGGTGACGGCGCCGCACGGCCCGGCGGTCTGTGCCATGCCGCTGC
>DATGXU010000539.1:0-3496 GCA_035298685.1 Magnetospirillum sp.
CTGCCATATGGCCGATGGCCTTGCTTTCGGCGGCGGGCGGGCGGATGGTGCCGGGCTCGTACCACGGCGGATTGGTGATGACGTGGTCGAAGGCATGATAGGGCACGCCACCCGGCGGCTCGGTCAGGCAGCCCTCGACCACCTGCAAACTGTCGGGGAAGCCGTTGGCCTGGGCGTTGGCACGGGCCAGGCCGGCCAGGCCGGGCTGCAATTCCAGCCCCACCACCGACAGCCCGGGCACCCGTTCCAGCAGGCACAGCGACGCCGTGCCCACGCCGCAGCCCACGTCCAGCACGCGGTCGCCCGCCCGCGCCGGCACGGCGGCGGCCAGAAACATGGGATCGGAGCCGGCGCGATAGCCGTCCTCGGGCTGGCGGATCACCAGTCGGCCGCCGAGGAAATGGTCCTCGGTGGTGGCAATGGGGGAGCACGCCGGCATCATCTGTCTCCAAAACGGGCTTGGGCGCCGATGTAAGCTTGACCGCCTTTCCCGCGCAACACTATGTTCGTGCGCGCGGACGGGGTAGTCTCGCGGCGTAAGGAGTTCGATATCGTGGCGATTGTGGTCAGTCTTGAAGAAGAACGGGGCAAGAAGGCGAAGAGCTTCGATACCCTGGTATCTCTGGTCAAGGACGACCTTGAAAAGGTCAATCGCCAGATCGTCGATCGCATGCACAGCCCGGTGGCGCTGATTCCCCAGCTGGCCGGCCACATCATTGCCGCCGGCGGCAAGCGTCTGCGCCCGGTGCTGACCCTGGCCTCGGCCAAGCTGGCCGGCCACAAGGGCGACCGCCACGTCAAGCTGGCCGCCTGCGTCGAATTCATCCACACCGCCACCCTGCTGCACGACGACGTGGTCGACGAATCCGAATTGCGTCGCGGCCAGGCTTCGGCCAACGCGCTGTTCGGCAACAAGCCCAGCGTGCTGGTGGGCGACTTCCTGTTCTCGCGCTCGTTCGAACTGATGGTGGAAGACGGCTCGCTGTCGGTGCTGGCCATCCTGTCGCGCGCCTCCTCGGTGATCGCCGAGGGCGAGGTGCTGCAGTTGATCACCGCCAACGACACCGAAACCAGCGAAGACGCCTATCTGGAAGTCATCCGCTCGAAGACCGCCGCCCTGTTCGCCGCCGCCTGCCGCATCGGCGCGGTGGTGGCCGAGCGCCCCAAGGCCGAGGAAGAGGCGCTGGATTCCTATGGCCTGAACCTGGGCATCGCCTTTCAGCTGATCGACGACGTGCTGGATTATTCCGCCAAGCAGGCCGTGCTGGGCAAGACCGTGGGCGACGACTTCCGCGAAGGCAAGATCACCCTGCCGATCATCCTGGCCTTCCGCCGGGGCGACGACGAGGAACGCGAGTTCTGGCGCCGCACCGTCGAGCGGCTGGAACAGCAGGACGGCGATCTGGAGCACGCCATCGCGCTGATGGAAAAGCACGGCTCGCTGGCCGACACCATCGCTCGCGCCCGCCACTATGGCGAAGTGGCCCGCGACGCCCTGGGCATCTTCGCCGATTGCCCGCTGAAGCAGGCGATGATCGACGTCATCGATTTCTGCATCGAGCGCGCTTACTGATCTTCGTTGGAGCACGCGGCCTTGGAACACGCGGCGGGCACCGCCAGCCGCGTTTCCGGCCGCCCCCGGCGCGGCGGCGCATCGGCAAGCAGATCGGCACCGCCCAGCAGGCGCGGCACGCTGTTGGCCACGGCCAAACGCACGCCGTCCTCGCTGTAGAAATTGCCGTTCACCATGCAGGCATGCAGGACCACCACCCGGAACGCCTCGTACAGGGCGGGATCGGGGCGCTCGGGCCGCTGCCAGAATTCAGCCAGCGGCCCCTGGAAGGTCAGGCCCGGCATGTCGTAGATGGCCCGGCCCAGCGCGATGGTGGCGCAGCCGCGCTGCACGGCGGTCATGCCGACGGTGGAATTGATGGTGACCGTGCCACGGGCATGGTCGATCAACCGGTTGAGATCGCCGCCGTCGATGAACAGCACCCGGTCTTCGACGCCAACGTGGCGCGCCTGCTTGCGCACCAGCCGGCGATAATTGATCCAGCCATTGTCCAGCGGGTGGATCTTGACCACCAGCAACGCATCGGCCGGGGCGTGAGCGGCAAAATCGGCGATGATGGCATCCACCGCCGCCGGCAGGCGCGCGAAAGCCGAATGGACCCGGATCTGGGTATCGCTGTCCAACTGCAACGGCAGCAGGAAATAGGGGCGCTGCCCGCCGGTCACCTGCTCGACCACGGCACGCGCCTGGGCGCCGCGCCATTTGATGGTCGCCAGCCGCGTGGCCCAGGTGGCGTATTCGGCCCAGATGGGATAGGGCCGGTGGGTGCGGTAGTGGGGATAGCGCAGGGGATGGAAGTAATTGACCACCTGCCACTGGAAATCATACCACGCCCGCAATGAAATCGGCGACCCCACCGGAGTGCCGGCATCGAACGCCGGCAGCCGCGCCGCCATGGCGCGATACCAATCGGGGTCGTCGGGAAGGCGGGAATAACCGTTGATGCCCTCGCGCTCGAGCGTCAGCCAGTTGGGGCGCAGATAACCCTCTTCATAAATGAAGATGCCCAGACCGCGGACGCGCGCGGCCTCGATGGCCATGCGGTGGTTGGCGCGACAGTCGTTGTACAGAATGATGTCGGTGACCGCCGTGCGATCATACAAGTCGGCGATCCAGCCGCCGAAATCCGCGGCGCGGCCTTTGTAGTCGACGGCATTCCAATCGCCCCAGAACAGGCGGTCGCCACCGCAGAAATTGACCCGCGACACCCGCGCGCCCGCGTCGGCCAGACCATTGCCCAGCGCGCGGAAGAATGGGCCGGCATTGCCCTGAAGAAACAGATAATGGCGACTGGCCGGCGCACTCCGGCTGGACCGCTGGATAAATGCCTCTGTCACCGGCGCCCCTTCTTCCAGACAATTCGCCGACGGGTCCCCGCGACGGCGGCGGATAATGGCAGTTCGACCGTCCGCCTTCAAGACCGAGGCATGCGGGGAACAACGGCGCCGCACACCAAACAGCATGTGCACCGCACAATAAACATACTGCCCGTGAGGATTTAGCAGTTGCGTATCATTCGTAATTTCAGGAAGGTGTGAAGGCCGCCGCTTCCTGATCGAAGGTATGAGCCTTGAACCATTCGACGACGCCGGATCTGTATGGAACCCGCCCGCTGGGCAGGCTTGGCAAGGGGGCTTGCGCCGAGATCGCCGCGCTGGACGAAAGCGGCATCCAGACCACCCTGCCCAAGGGCGAGCTTGAACGCCGCCTGATCGAGATGGGCTTCGTCGAAGGCGCGCGGGTGGAAATCCTGCACGAGGGCTTTCCCAAGCGCGATCCCATCGCCGTGCGCGTGGCCGATCACACCGTGGCGCTGCGCCGTGCCGAGGCCGACGCCGTGCTGGTCAAGTGCCTGACCGCCAAGGCCGGCTGATGACCGACCAGATCGTTCCGCCCCGCGTCGCCCTGGTCGGCAACCCCAAC
>DATGXU010000540.1:0-2636 GCA_035298685.1 Magnetospirillum sp.
GGCCACCAGAATGCCCAGGATGATGGGAATGGGCTTGCGGAACCGCGCGGCCAGCATCAGGGCCAGCAACTGGGTCTTGTCGCCGATTTCCGCGATGGCCACCACGGCGGTGGATACGAACAACGCTTCCATGAAAACACCAATGGGGGCCGGGCGGACAAACCAATGGCTCGCCGCCCACCCGGCCCCCCGGGAATGGCGGTCAAAGCCAAAGGTCTCGCCAAACCGCCGATGCGGCTGGATGCGCCATGAGCCAGGGCTCAAGTCTGTTGACGCATCTCCCTCTGAACCCGAGGGCGGCTACTCCCCAATGACGCGCGCACCATAATCGTGGGCATCGGTCTGCGCAAGAGGCGAGCGCACCGCCTGGTCCAGGCGTTCCAGCCCCTGGTCGGGAATGCCCATCTCGCGCAGGGTCTCGACCGTGCGGTGCAGGTAATCGCGATTGCGCCCCAGCGGCCCCACCGCCTGGGCGATGGCCTTGGCCACGCACTCGACGCTCAGATTGGCGACGAAGAACGGGTGGCGGGGGTTGGCGACGAAGGTGATGGCCTGAACCGTGCCCTCGGGGGTGCGTACCGGCAGCAGGCGGGGAACATAGGTGCCGACCACCATTTCGCGCTGCCACAGCAGTTTCAGCTCGGCATCCGCCTGGTCGGGGGCGATGCGCAGCAACACGCCCCGGCACGAGCCGCCGGGCATCAGGGCCATCATCATCCCTGGCTGCTGAGGCGTGGCGCGCCCGGCGTGAATCCAAAAGCAGAAGCGGCGGTGATAGCCCGGCAGGCGGCCGGGCAGGCGCTCGACCGGGTGGAACAGCGGATTCCACATCAGCGAGCCATAGGCGAAGACCCAGCAATCGGCGTCGGGCGGGCGCACCGCCGCCAGCGACCGCGCCAGTTGGTCGTCGTCCAGCAACAGGTGGCCCCCGCCGGCCTGGGTGATCATGCGGCGCAGGTCGCCCTGGGCCAGCCCCTGCCGTGAAATTCCGATCTCGCTATCCTTGGTCATGGCCCCGCCGATGGAAAGTGCAGCTTTGCTTTATCACCGCGCGGTGGATTTTGACACCCTGACGGAGGACGCAATTTTACCTCCTCCGAACGGTAGTCTTATGCTAAAGGATAGGGGTGAGAGTGAGAGCGGGGAAGAGTGGGATGCCCCTGAAACGCTGGGCACGCGTGATCATCTTGATCCTGCTGCCTGTCGCTGCCGATGCCCGGGACCTGCGTTTCATTTCCGTCGGCGCCGCGCCGTGGGCCGCCAACGGCGACGCACCGGTGGGGGCTTTCCCCGACCTGGTGCGCCATATCGAGCAGCGCACCGGACACGCCATAACCATTTCCCTGCAACCTTTCGCCCGCGTCGAGCGCGACCTGGAAACCGGTGAACAGGATTGCGGCATCCTGATGTGGAGCGACACGCGCAGCCATCTGGTCGAGCGCGGCGAGGCCGTTTATCCCATGCCGTTCGGCATCGTCGCCCGCCGGGGCCTAAGGCTGGCGTCGTATGACGACCTGAGCAGGCTGACCATCTCGATCATTCGCGGGCTCAGCATCCATCCGCGTTTCGATGGCGACGGCGATTTGCGCAAGGATTTCGACAAGGATTACCAGACCGGACTGCAGAAGATGGCACGTGGCCGGCTGGATGCCATCGCCGGGGCGCTGCCCACCATCGCGTATCTGGCCGATCAGCAAGGATACGCCGACATCCTGGGCGACCGTCTGGTTTTGACCACCATTCCGCTGGTGCTGCAATGTTCGCGCCGTTCGGCCAACCTGGATGTGATGCCGGACCTGAACCAAGCCATCCGCGCCATGGCCGCCGACGGCACCATCGCCCGTGTCATGGCCGACAATCATTACCAATGATGTGCGGAAATGATGCCTATTCGCCCACAAGGCCGCAGCTGCATCAGGACAGGGGGCGCGCTTCGGTGTAAACTGGGGGGCAACTTGGAGCCGGCCGAATGGAAAGGGTAGCCGTCAACGTCGCGGAAGCCGAATTGCCCGAGGCGTCGCCGCAGCCGCGGTCGCTGCCCATGCGGGGCGGTATCGGCCTGCGTTTGCTGGTCCATATCCTGCTGTTCAGCACGCTGGTGACGCTGGTGTCGACCGCGACGCAGCTTTACCTGGATTATCGGCGCGACCTGGTGGCCATCGACACCCGGCTCGACGAGGTGCGGTCCAGCACCCTGGCCAGCATGGGCGCCAGCCTGTGGCACATGGATGCCGACCAGTTGCGCCTGCAGATGGATGGGTTGATGCGCCTGCCCGACATGCAGGCGGTCGAGGTGCGCGAGAATTATTCCGGCGTGGCCGAACCGCTGCTGGTCAGCGTGGGTGTCCGCAGCGACCGGGCGACCATTGCCCGCGAATTCCCCATCACCTATCAGGACCGCGGCGTTCACCGCACCATCGGCACGCTGTATGTGGAAGTGACCCTGACCGAGGTGTACCGCCGCCTGATCGACACCGGCCTGGTCATTCTGGTCAGCCAGGGGGTGAAGACCTTCCTGGTGTCGCTGTTCACGCTGTACATCGTCTGGCGGCTGGTGACGCGCCACCTGGTGGACATCGCCGGCTTCCTGGGGGCTTACGACATTCGCCGGCCGACGCCGGCGCTGCGCCTGACCC
>DATGXU010000541.1:0-10399 GCA_035298685.1 Magnetospirillum sp.
ACCGGCGCCCGGTGCCCTCGGGCCCCAGGGCGAACAGGTTGAAACCGCGATGGCGCATGCCGATGGCGAAGCGGATGGCCTCGACCGCGCGGTCCTGGCCGATGGGCTCCTCGCTGTCGGGCAGTTCGGCGGTGGTGGCGAAGGGCAGGCCGGCGGGGTCGCAAACGCGGTAAAGCTGTTCCGGCGCAAGCGGTTGGGGAGCGGGCTGGGTCACGGCACCTCCGGCCAAGGCGGGGCGGTCGCCTCAGGCTTCGTCCTCGATGCGCTCCATATCGTCGTCGCTGAGGCCGAAGTGGTGACCGATTTCGTGTATCAGGACGTGTTTGACCAGACTCGTCAAGTCCTCGCCGGTTTCGCACCAATAATCAAGGATGGGACGGCGATAGAGAAAGATCATGTCCACATCGCTGCGCGGCGCGGTTTCGCCGAAGCTGACGTGGGGCAAGGCCACGCCGCGATACAGACCCAAGAGGTCGAAGGGCGATTCCAGCCCCATGTCCTGCTCGGTCTCCTCGTCGGGAAAATCCTCGACGCGGATGATCACGTCGGCCGCATAGCCGCGCAGTTCGTCGGGAATTTCGGCGAAGGCGGCGTGGGCGATGGTTTCCAGGTCCGCCAAAGTGGGGGCCGTGGTGTGGGGCGGAATGACGCGTGACATGGAACACAGCTTACTCTGCCTTGATTGGTGCGGGAAGAGTGCCCATCAGAGTCTTCAAGAGAACATGCTTGGGAGCACCGCACCGCCATGCCACAGCCCCTTAGCGGCACCACCCGCGCCACCGCCCTCTTGGGCCTGCCCGACTGGCAGGCCTGCGACGGCCGCGACGCCATCAGCCGCAGCTTCCGCTTCCACGATTTCAGCGAGGCCTTCGCCTTCATGACGCGGGTGGCGCTGGCGGCCGAGCGGCTGAACCACCACCCGGAATGGTGCAACGTCTACAACCGGGTCGACATCACGCTGACCACCCACGACGCCGGCGGCCTGACCGAACGCGACATCCGCCTGGCCCATCAAATCGACTTGGCCATGGCGCCTGCCGCCGCTCAGGGCTGACCCGTCCAGGCGGGCATTTACAGGCGCTGGTGGGTGTGGAATCATGCCGGTACGAGTTTTATCCCGCCTGATCTGAAAGCCGCCCCCACCATGAGGATCGCCGCCGCCGCCGCCCTGCTCGCCGCTTTCACCGCGAGCTCGGCTTTGGCGCAGTCTCCGTCCCAGCCGTCCAAGCCGCAGGCCCCCAAGGCCCAGAAGGTTCAACCGCAAAAGGCCCCCGCCCCCAAGGTTCCGGCCCAGCCGCCGCTGGCCCAGCTGGCCGCCCAGGGCGAGCCCGACGCGCAATTCCGCCTGGGCGAGGCCTATCGCGACGGCAAGGGCGTGAAGAAGGACATGGCCGAGGCGGTGTCGTGGTTCGCCATGGCCGCCGGCAACGGCGTCAAGCCCGCCGCCGTCGAGCTGGCCCGATTGTACGAACAGGGCGCCGGCATCAAGCGCGACCTGTCGCAGGCGGCGCTGTGGTGGTTCCGCGCCGGCGTGCTGGGCGACGAAGACGCCAAGACCCGGTTCCTGGCCCTGTTCCTGAACGGCGACGCCACCGATCTCGGCGGCGACATCGGCTCCGGCTGGCTGGAAGCCCTGGCCAGCACCGGCCGTACCGACGCCATCCTGGCCCTGGGCCGGGCGTACGAGCGCGGCCTGGGCATTCCCGCCGACGAGGCCAAGGCCCGCAGCTGGTACCAGCTGGCGGCGGTTTCGGGCGACGCCGAGGCCAAGTATCGCCTGGGCCGCATGCTGCTGGCCGAGCCGGGGGCCTGGCGCCTGATCTACAAGGACCCCGAGCGCGAGGCCAAGAACACCGAGCGCGACACGTACTATCCCACCCGCGCCGCCGCCGCCGAAGCCGGTGGCGATGAACGCCTGCCCGATCCTGTGCGCCCCGGCATGATCGAGGGCGAGCAATGGCTGCGCGAGGCCGCCCATCAGGGCCATGCCGAGGCGCAATACACCCTGGGCGAAGCGTTCCTGAACGGCATGGACCTGCCCTTCAATATCTTCGAGGCGCTGCACTGGCTGTCGGCCGCCGGCCATAACGGCCACCCCCAGGCGCTGCTGCGATTGGCCGATCTGGCCGACAAGGGCCAGGGCTTCGGCGGCAAGGACCCCATCCGCGCCTGGGTGTCCTATGAACTGGCCGCCGACGACGGCATCAAGGCCGCCGCCGACGGTCGCGACCGCGTCGCCAAGTCCATGAACCAGAAGCAGCTGGCCCGCGCCCGCCAGGTGGCGCAGGACCTGCGCGGCAACTGATCCGTCTTTGCCGCCGCGACGACGGCGGGACCTTGATCCCGCCCGTCCTGCACTTACATGCGCTGCCATGGATACGGTCAGCAGCAAATCGTTCTGGGCCAAGATCCGGCACACTGCCGGCAAGGTCCCCTTCCTGGACGACGTGGTGGCGGTGTGGTTCTGCGCCCGCGACCCCGCCACGCCCACGCGCGTCAGGGCCACCCTGCTGGGGACGCTGGCCTATTTCATCCTGCCGTTCGACGCAATTCCCGACTTTGTGGTCGGACTTGGCTATACCGACGATCTGGCGGTGCTGATCGCCGCAATCCGCTCGGTTCTGCCCCACATTACCGACGACCATCGCACCAAGGCGCGGCAGGTGCTGTCGTCGGGGGATTTTCCCGCCTGACCACCTGTCGCGTGGCGGCGCCCGCGGCTTGTGGACTAGACTGGCGGAAAACACCACAGGGAGTCTTCGCTATGACGAGCCTGCTGTGGCAGCCCGCGCCCGAGCGCATCGCCGCCGCCAACCTGACTGCCTTCATCCACACGGTTAACCAGCGTTTCGGCGCCGCCGTCGTCGATTATGCCGGCCTGTGGCGATGGTCGGTGGCGGCACCGCAGGAATTCTGGCGCGCGGTGTGGGACTTTACCGGAATCATCGGCGACGGCCCCGGTGCGGTGACGGTGGACGACCTCCACAAGATGCCGGGCGCCCAGTGGTTCCCCGAAGCGCGGCTGAACTTCGCGGAAAACCTGCTGCGCCGGAACGATGATGCCGACGCCCTGGTATTCTGGGGCGAGGACAAGGTGCGGCGGCGCCTGTCCTTCGCCCAGTTGCATGCCCTGGTGTCACGCCTGCAGCAGGCACTCAAGGCCGCCGGCGTGGGAGTGGGCGACCGGGTCGCCGGCTATATGCCCAACATGCCGGAAACGGTGGCGTTCATGCTGGCCGCCGCCTCGCTGGGCGCCATCTGGTCGTCGGCCTCGCCCGATTTCGGCGTCCAGGGCGTGCTGGATCGCTTCGGCCAGATCGAGCCCAAGGTGCTGGTGTCCGCCGACGGCTATTGGTACGGGGGCAAGCGCCATTCCTCGCTGGACAAGCTGCCGCAGATCATCGCCGGCATGCCCAGCCTGACCCGGGTGGTGATCGTTCCCTATGTCGAGGAGAACGCCGACCTTACCGCGCTGCCCAAGGCGGTGCATCTGGCCGATTTCATGGCGCCCTTCGCCGCCCGGCCGGTGGAGTTCACCCGCCTGCCCTTCGCCCACCCGCTGTACATCATGTTCTCGTCGGGCACCACGGGCGCGCCTAAGTGCATCGTCCATTCCGCCGGCGGCACGCTGATCCAGCACCTCAAGGAGCATGTGCTGCATTCCGACGCCAAGCCCGGCGACCGCGTA
This sequence comes from Magnetospirillum sp., assembly GCA_035298685.1. GTDB lineage: Bacteria > Pseudomonadota > Alphaproteobacteria > Rhodospirillales > Magnetospirillaceae > Magnetospirillum. Next base: position 3,689 of record DATGXU010000541.1, read on the forward strand.
TTCTATTTCACCACCTGCGGCTGGATGATGTGGAACTGGGTGGTCAGCGCGCTGGCCGCCGAGGCCACGGTGCTGCTGTACGACGGCAATCCGTCGGCGCTGGACGGGCGCATCCTGTGGGACTATGCCGATGCCGAGGGCATCACCTTCTTCGGCACCTCTGCCAAGTGGCTGGACGCCATCGCCAAGATGGGGCTGGAGCCGGCCAAGACCCACCAATTGGCCCAGTTGCGCACCATCGCCTCGACCGGATCGGTGCTGGCGCCCGAGGGCTTCGACTACGTCTATTCCAGCATCAAGCGCGACGTGCAACTGGCATCCATTTCGGGCGGCACCGACATCGTGTCGTGCTTCATGCTGGGCAATCCCATCGGTCCGGTGTGGCGCGGCGAAATTCAGGCGCGCGGCCTGGGCATGCGGGTCGAGGTGTTCGACGACGACGGCAAGCCGGTGCAGGGCCAAAAAGGCGAACTGGTCTGCACCCAGGCCTTCCCCTGCCAGCCCATCGGCTTTTGGAACGATCCCGACTGCGAGAAATACCGCAACGCCTATTTCGCCAAATACCCGGGCATCTGGTGCCATGGCGACTGGGTGGAACTGACCGAGCACGACGGCATCATCGTCTACGGCCGCTCGGATGCCACGCTGAACCCCGGCGGCGTGCGCATCGGCACGGCGGAGATCTATCGTCAGGTCGAACAGTTCGACGAGGTGCTGGAAAGTCTGGTCATCGGCCAGGATTGGGGCGGCGACGTGCGGGTGGTGCTGTTCGTTCGCCTGCGCGACGGCATCCGGCTGACGCCCGCGCTGACCGACGCCATCAAGAAGAAGATCCGCGACAACACCACACCGCGCCACGTGCCGGCCAAGGTGATTCCGGTGGCCGACATCCCGCGCACCAAATCCGGCAAGATCGTCGAGCTGGCGGTGCGCGACGTGGTGCATGGCCGTCCGGTCAAGAACAAGGAAGCCCTGGCCAATCCCGAGGCGCTGAACCTTTATGCCGGTGTGCCTGAGCTGAGCGATTGATCGTCGGCGGTGACCAGGCGCATGAAATCGGCCAGGGTCCGCCCCGGTTCGTCGCGGAAGCCCCTGCCCTCTTCGGTCAGGGCCTGAATGCGATCAAGGCGGAAGGTGCGGAATTCCTCGCGCAGTTCGCACCAGCCGGCCAGCGTCCACACCTTGCCCCAGAAATGCAGGCCCAGCGGCCAGCAGGTGCGGGTCGAGACGGCGCCGTCGGCGCGCGTGTAGTCGATGCGCAGCACCCGCCGGGCGCCGATGGCATGACGGATCTGGTCGAACAGGTGGCGCAAGGGGTCGGTGAAGCTGAAATCGGGGGCATAGACCCGCGACCGCGCCATGCCGTCGCGCAAGCTTTCCGGCACCACCGCCTCGATCTTGGCCATGGCCTCGGCGGCGGCATCGGCCAGTTGGGCGCCGCCCCAGGCCCGGACCATGCGCACCCCCACCAGCACCGCCTCGAGCTCGTCGCGGGTGAACATCAGCGGCGGGATGTCGAAGCCGCCGCGCAGCACATAGCCCATGCCGGCCTCGCCGGTGATGGGCACCCCGGTGCCGATCAGCTCGGCCACATCGCGGTAGATGGTGCGTTCGGAGACCTCGAGCCGCTGGGCGAGGTCGCGGGCGGTGACCAACCGGCCACCGCGCAGGGCCTGCACGATCTGGAACAACCGATCCGCCCGCCGCATGCCCCCGCCCCCCCTTGCCGTCAATTCATGGAATGTAGCCCGACGCGATTGCCCTCGCTATCGGTGAAGATGGCGATGTGGCCATAGGGGCCGATGGCCGTCTTGGGCATCACCACGGTGCCGCCGGCCTTTTCCACCCGCGCCAGCGGCGCCGCCAGATCGTCGCCGGCATGCAGGTAGACCAGGGTGCCGTTGGGGGCGGGAACGAAATTGTCGCCCTTGACCAGCGCCCCCTTGATCTCGGCGCCGGGCGGGTCGAACACCGACATCTCCAGCGCGCCGTCGGGCGAATGCTCGCGGCGCAGGGGATGGCCGAGAACGGCACCATAGAAGGTTTCGGCGCGATCCAGATCGGTGACGGGCAATTCGAACCACACAATGACGGAATGCATCTTGTTCTCCGCGTTTGGATTGATGCCCCCTTCATAACAAAACCCTCCTGACAGCATGGTGTCAGGAGGGTTCTTGCGAGAGCCCGCTTACGGCCGCGCCACGTGCCACACATCCTTGAAGCCGTCGCCGCTGACGTCGCCCGGCTTGGCGTCCTTGCTCCACAGGTACAGCGGCTTGCCCTTGTGAGCCCATTGCATGGTGCCGTCGGCCCGCTTGATCACCGAATAATCGCCCATGGCCTGAGCGCCGGCATCGGCCATCAGCGGCGGCCAGTTCTGGGCACAGGCGTCGACGCAGTTGGACTTGCCCATCTCGTCCTTGTCGAAGGTGTAAAGCGTCATCCCCTTGTCGTCGGTCAGCACCTCGCCTTTGGCGGTGCTGCCCTGTTTCACCGTCGCCGCCTGGGCGGCCATGGACATCACCAATGCGGTGGTCAAAACCAGGATGCGGATGGTCATGGGGTGCCTCCGTGTGGAACGCGGGCCCGCGCCCGCATGATTCCATAACGGTATTCGATGGATGGCTTTCCATACCCCGACGCGCAAAAATCCGCGCCGCCAGCTTTACAGGGTGCGGGAAACTCTCTCTTCGGGGCCGGCTGTCCCTCTCGTCATGGCCGTGCTCGACACGGCCATCCACGCGGCTCCGCATAAATACCGTTTGGAAACAAGGAGATAGGCGACAGCACATGGATGCGCGGGTCAAGCCCGCGCATGACGGAAATGAGGACGAAAGCCTCGGAAAGGCGCTTTCCCACCACCTCAGCGCACAGGCTCGGCCGCCTTCAGGGTGAACAGAATGACCGTGCCGCCATCGGTGCCGGATTCAGCGCGGATGGTGCCGCCGTGGCGGTCGACGATGCGCTTGACCACGGCCAGCCCGATACCGTCGCCTTCAAAGCTGTCGCGGCGGACCTGACGATGGAACAGCAGGAAGACGCGCTCGCGCCCTTCCTCGGAAATGCCGATGCCGTTGTCGGCCACGGCGATTTCCCAGTATCCGCCCTGGCGCCGCGCCGAAAGGCGGATCACCGGCCGGGTGTCGGGCAGGCGGAACTTGATGGAATTGGCGATCAGGTTCTGGAACAGCCGCGCCATCTGCCCGGCGTCGGCCTGCACGCAGGGCAGCGGCTCGGGGCACTCGACGGTGGCGCCCGATTCCTCGATGGCGGCATGCAGGGATTTGAGCGCCTGATCCAGCGGTTGCGCCAGCTCCACCGGACCGGGCGGAAAGCCCTGGGTTTCGATGCGCGAATATTCCAGCACGCCGTCCAGCATGCGGCTCATCCGCTCGGCGCCATCGGTGATGAAGCGAACGAACTCCCGCCCCTCGTCGTCGACCACGTGGGAATAGCGGCGCGCCAGCAATTGGGCGAATCCCGACACCGAACGCAGCGGTTCGCGCAGATCGTGCGACACCATGTAGGCGAAGTGCTGCAGATCGCGATTGGATTGTTCAAGCGTCTCGGTCTGGGCACGAATGCGGTGCTGGGTGTCGCCGACCGCCGCCACCATGTCGTCGAAGCCGCGATAAAGGTCGCTCATCTCGGCGGTGTCCACCGCGCGGTGATCGGTCCGCCAGTCCAGATTGCCGCCATGGACCGCGTGCATGCCGTCCAGCAGATGGGTCAGCGGCGACACCACCAGCCGGCGCATGGCATGGAACAGCAACAGCACGGTGACGCCCATCACCGCCGCCACCGCCAGATTGGCCAGCAGGCGGAATTCGTCGATGGCGCCCAGCAACGACGCGCGCGGCCGCGACACCACCACCGAGATTTCCGACAGCGCGCCATCGCCCAGCGGCACGAAGGCATGAACCTGATCGGCGACACTGAGCGCGCCGCTGCTTTTGCGGGTGCGGGCCTCCAGCACTTCGGGAACGTTCAGCATTTCGCCGGCGGTGACGCTGTCGCGCGGAATCGAGGCCAGCACCGCCCCCCGCCGGTCCACCAGGGTGACGCGGGTGTCGCCGGGCAGGTGCAGGCGGTCGGCCACCGCCTGGAACCAATCCAGGCGCTTGCTGACGATGATGACGAACGCCACTTCGCCGAAGCTGTTCAGCGCAGCATAGGCGGTGGGCAGCACGGTCTGGTTGCTGATGCGGCCGAACACATATTCGCCGACGGCGAAACCGCCGGTCTGCACCGCCCGCTGCACATAGTCGCGATCGCGGAAATCCACGCCCGGCGAATTGGGATTGGTGCCGCACAGCGCCATCCCCTCGGGCGAGACGACGACGAAGGCGGCATAGCCCTGGCTGTTGGACAGCGTCGAGCTCAGCACGTCGTGGCAGCGCGCCGGGTCCATTGCGGTCGAGGGCACGATGGCGGCCAGGGCGGCGGCCAGGGCCTGGGTTTCGTCCACCCATTGGCTGTGCGCCAGCGCCACCAGCCGGGCCGACGCCCCCAGGCCGGTTTCCGCATCGGTGGCAAGCCGGCGATAGGCATGGTCGATGATGGCGCCGGCCACCAGCCAGAACGCAGCCATCACCGCCAGCGTCACCCCCGCGACGGCAACGCGGATGCTCAACCTTGGCCTGGACGAAACGCGCAATCCGATCCCCTCGGTCGTCTTACGGTTACCAAGATTACATGCTTTCAAAAAAAGGGGCGGGAGAAATCCCCCACCCCTTTCGTTCTTGCGCCAGAGGCAGGCGGGCCTAGCCGCGCGCCATCTTGGCCAGACGCATGCGCAAGGCGTTGAGCTTGATGAAGCCCTGGGCGTCGCGCTGGTCGTAGACGCTGTCTTCCTCGAAGGTGACGTAATCGAGGCGATACAGCGACTTCTCGGACTTGCGGCCGACCACGGTGACGTTGCCCTTGTACAGCTTCAGACGCACCACGCCGGTGACGTTCTGGCTGATGTGGTCGATCATCTGCTGCAGGGCGATGCGCTCGGGCGAGAACCAGAAGCCGTTGTAGATCAGCTCGGCATAGCGCGGCATGATGTCGTCCTTGAGGTGCGCCTCGCCACGATCCAGCGTGATGCTTTCAATGGCGCGGTGCGCGACCACCAGGATCGAACCGCCGGGGGTTTCGTAGACGCCGCGCGACTTCATGCCGACGAAGCGGTTTTCCACCAGATCCAGACGGCCGATGCCGTTGGCGCCGCCCAGCTGGTTCAGCTTGGTCAGCAACTGGGCCGGGGTCATGCGCACGCCGTCGATGGCAACGGCGTCGCCCTTCTCGAACTCGATTTCCACATAGGTCGGCTTGTCGGGCGCCTTTTCCGGGCTGACCGAGCGGGTGAACATGTCCTCGTCGGGCTCGACGAAGGGATCTTCCAGCGCCTTGCCCTCATAGGAAATGTGCAGCAGGTTGGCGTCGGTGGAATAAGGCGCCTCGCCGCGCTTGTCCTTGGCGATGGGAATCTGGTGCTTCTCGGCGAAGTCCAGCAGCTTGGTGCGGCTGGTCAGATCCCACAGGCGCCACGGCGCGATCACCTTGATGTCGGGCTTCAGCGCGTAATAGCCCAGCTCGAAGCGGACCTGATCGTTGCCCTTGCCGGTGGCGCCATGGGACACCGCGTCGGCGCCGACCTGATTGGCGATCTCGATCTGGCGCTTGGAGATCAGCGGCCGGGCGATCGAGGTGCCCAGCAGGTACACGCCCTCGTACTGCGCGTTGGCGCGGAACATGGGGAAAACGAAGTCGCGGACGAATTCTTCACGCAGATCGTCGATGAAGATGTTCTCGTCCTTGATGCCCATCAACTGGGCCTTCTTGCGCGCGGGCTCCAGCTCTTCGCCCTGGCCGAGGTCGGCGGTGAAGGTCACCACCTCGCAGCCGTACTGGTCCTGCAGCCAGCGCAGGATGATGGAGGTATCCAGGCCGCCGGAATAGGCCAGCACTACCTTCTTGACTTCGCCCTTCATGGGAAAACGCCCTTGGAAATGGGAAAACGTAAGGGCCGAAGTATAGGGCCTGGAACGCCAGGAGCAAGGGGAGGAAGCGGTGAATAGCCGCCTAAATTGATTCGGGGCGTGTCCCACCGCTCCGTTAATTTGCGATGCACCCTAAATCGTGGTGTCCTGTCGGATGCGGGCGATCAGGTCGCCTACCGATTGTTCCATCAGCGCCGACGCCTGTCCCAGGGTTTCCGCCGCCCGGCTGACTTCCTCGGCCGCCGAACGGGTGGCGGCGGCCCCTTGCGACACCAGGCCGATATGGCCGCTGATGTCTTCGGTGCCGGTGGCGGCCAGTTGCACGTTGCGCGAGATTTCGCCGATGGCGGCGTTCTGCTCGCGAATGGCCAAGGCGATGGACGAGGCGCTTTGCTGCACTGTCGCCACGATGCCGCCGAAGGCCTGGATGGCGCCGGCGGTGTTCTGGCTTTCCTGCTGAATGGTGGCGATCTGGTGGCCGATTTCCTCGGTCGCCCGCGCGGTCTGGTTGGCCAATTGCTTGACCTCGCCGGCCACCACGGCGAAGCCCTTGCCGGCCTCGCCGGCGCGCGCCGCCTCGATGGTGGCGTTCAGCGCCAGCAGGTTGGTCTGGCTGGCGATCGAGGTGATCATCTCGACCACCTCGTCGATGCGCTTGGCCGCGTCCACCAGCGCGCCGATCTGCGACCCCACCTGATCGGTGCGGGCCGCCGCCTGGCCGGCC
>DATGXU010000542.1:0-4899 GCA_035298685.1 Magnetospirillum sp.
AGCCGGCCAGCTTCAGCGCGATGTCGGGCACGGTGTATTCGCGGCCGCTGCAGATGTTGAAGGTGTCGGTGCCGGCGGGCCGCCACGGGGCGCGATCCAGCAGCGCCGCAAAGGCTTCCGCCGCGTCGTTGACGTCCACGAAGTCGCGGCGGGTTTCAAGATTGCCCAGGCGCAGCCTGACCGGAGCGGCGCCGGCCGAGGACAGCCGGCCCAGGATGTCGGGGATCAGGTGGCCGTTGGGGTCGTTCGGGCCGATCAGGTTGAACAGGCGGGCGATGGTGCCGCTGCCGCCGGTGCGCGCGGCCCACAGGGCCAGCTGCTGTTCGTTGGTCGCCTTGGTGACCGAATAGACGTCGCACGGCCGGATGGAGGCGTTTTCGTCCAGCGCGCCGCCGTCGCCCCAATCGTAAACCGCCCCGCTGCTGGCCAGCACGACCCGGCCGCAGCCGGCCCGCGCGCAGGCATCCAGCACGGTCTGAAAGCCGACCACGTTGATATCCATGGCGCGGCGGGGATCGTTCTCGCAACTGGGGATGTGGTGCAGTGCGGCCAGATGGATCACCGCCTGCGGCGAAACATCCGCCATCAGCGCAGCCATGGCCGCCGGATCGCGAATGTCGCCCACATGGCAGGCAAGGTTGCCGCCGGCTTCGGGCATGGGCAGCCCGGCCGACAAATCGTCCACCACCGTCACCTGGCGATCACGGGCCAGAAGCGCCGCCAGCCGGCGTCCGACGAAGCCGGCGCCGCCGGTGACCAGCACGCGCCGGGCGAAGGGCGGCGCGTCAGAAATAACGTTCGACGACACGGACGATATCGCCGGGCAGAATGGGGGTGCGTTCGTCGGCGCGATATTCGGCCTGCTTGCCGTTGACGACCCGGCCCAGGATCACCTCGCCCTCGCGGGCACGGTAATCGTAGCCGCCGGCGCGAGCCACGGCCGACAGCACGGTCATGCCGATGGAATACTGGAACTCACCCGGCTGCTTGACCTCGCCCAGCACGTAGAACGGCCGGAAGGTGATGATTTCCACCGCGATCTTGGGGTCGCGCATATAGCCCGAGCGCACCAGCTGGTCAGCCACGCGCTGGGCCATGGCCTTTGACGTCGCGCCCTTGGCGGGCACCGTTCCCACCAGCGGGATGGCGACGTTGCCACTGGGATCGACCACGAATTCACCGGAAAGGTTGTTTTCGTTGAAGACCATGATGCGGATCCGGTTGCCCGGTTCCAGCTGATACCCTTCGGTGAAGTCCTCGACGGTCGAGGGCGCGCGCACATCCGGCAGGTCGTGCCGGGTGCAGGCCGCAAGGGAAATGGAAAGGATCGCGGACAACAAAAGCAGATGAACAGCGCGCATTGCCGGCTTTCGTGCTCGGTTGGAGGGCTTTCGACGCGATTGCCCGGGCGGGTGAAGGCCGGTATCATATCCGCTATGCAGTATTTATGGAAGATGCTGGGGCTGTGTTTCAACAGCATCATGCGCCCAAAAGTTGGCGTGGATTTTGGTCCTGCCATCCCTGCAGCGCCACCCCATGCCCCCGCCGGCATCAGGATTTACGCGGTCGGCGACATCCATGGCGAAATCGCCCTGCTCGACGACATGCTGCGGCAAATTCAGGCTGATGCCGCGCAGGCGGTGGCGGCGGGATTGCGGCCGGTGGTGGTATTTCTGGGCGACTACGTGGATCGCGGCGCCGACAGCCGGGCGGTGATCGACCGTCTGGCCGGCCTCGACGACGGCGGGGTCGATTGGCGGTTCCTGTCCGGCAACCACGAGGCGGCGCTGCTGGCGTTTCTCGATCAGCCAGATCTGAACGGCGCCTGGCTGGCCTATGGCGGCGCCGCCGCCGTGGCCAGCTATGGCGTGATGCCCCCGGCCCCCGGCGCGTCGCCCTCTCGCCTGCGGGCATGCCGCGACGCGCTGAGGCAGGCTTTGCCCGACCGCCATCTGAGTTTTCTCCAGAACCTCCAGTCCTACGCAATCCTTGGCGATTATGTGTTCGTGCACGCGGGTTTGCGGCCGGGCGTCGCCATCAAGGATCAGGATGTGAGGGATTTATGGGCGATAAGAGACGAGTTTCTTAATTTCCCAGTGTGGCATGGGAATATGGTCGTACACGGACACACCATTTCCGACGGCCCCGATGTGCTGCCGTGGAGAATCGGCATCGATACTGGCGCCTATGCGAGCGGGCGGCTGTGCTGTCTGGTGGCCGAGGGCGAGCATGTGCGTTTTTTATTTGCAACACACGGCGTGAAAGAGAGCCGCTAAATCCTTTCCGGGGTTTGCAAAATGGGAAAACACGCGATAGATTGCACGGGTCTTCTGTCGTAAGGGGTGTATTATTGTGTCCGGTTCGACCAAGCTCGGCAGCTCCCTGGTTTCCCTGGTTTTCGCATCCGTCGTCGCAGGCGGCTTGGTTCAGCCCGCCATGGCACAGGGAAGCAATGGCAACTTGACCGCCCCTGCCCAGTCGCCGAATGCGGCCGGGTCCAAGGACAAGGACAAGAGCCTGCGGCCGCCGGCGGACGTGCTGGGCGAAAAGGATGTGGACGCCGCCAACGACGCCTATCGGCCGTCCGGCGTCGATCTTGGCCAGTTCCTGCTGCTGCCGAAAATCGAGGTGGACGAGACGTTCAACGACAACGTCTTCGCGCGCCAGTACAACGCCAAGAGCGACTTCATGACTTCGATCCGGCCCGAGGCGGCGTTGCGCTCGCGCTTCGACAGTCACGAACTGAATTTCCTTGGGCGCGTCGAGCGTAAGGAATTCGCCCGCTTCACCGACGACAGCGTCACCGAATTCTTCGGCCAGAGCGACGGCCGCCTGGACGTGAACAAGACCGATTCGCTGCATGGGCTGGTCAGCTATTCCGCCGCTCACGAGGATCGCGGCAGCCCCGACGACGTGGGCGGCAAGGAGCCGACCCCGGTTCGCACCCTGACCGGACGTACCGGCGGCACGGTGGGCCTGGGGCGCCTGAAGTCCAGCCTGGATTTCGGCGCGGTCCAGCGGGCGTACGACGATGTTCAGACCGCGACCGGCACGTCTCCCAATCATCTGCGCGACCGGGTCGAGTACGAGGAAAAGCTGCGCGAAGGCTATGAAATCGTTCCCGGCTATTTCGCCGTGATCGAAGGCGCCACCAACCAGCGCGTCTACAAGAATTCCGCCGACATAGCCGGGTTCAACCGCGACAGCCAGGGCTGGCGGGTGAATGGCGGCCTGGGCGTGGACATCTCGCAGGTGGTGCGCGGCGACTTCCTGGTGGGCTATTTCCGCCAGAACTACACCGACGACCGCCTGAGCGACCCCAGCGGCCTGTCGGTCAAGGCCATGTTCAACTGGACCCCCAGCCGCATGACCCTGGTGATCCCGTCGCTGGAACGTTCGGTCGAGGAAACCAGCGTTTCCGGCGTGTCGGCGCTGGTGCGCACCAGTGCGGGCCTGTTGGTCCGGCACGAGCTTCAGCGCAACATCATCCTGTCCAACTCCTTCTCTTATATGCACGACCAACAGGATGGCGGTGACGAGACCACCAATCTTTACGAAGATCGCCTGAGCGTCACCTATCTGTTCAACGCCAACCTGTATGCCGGCGGTGAACTGGTCGCCAAGCACCGGTTGTCCAATGCCGATGGCAATGGCTACAACCAGCACACCATGATGGCCCGCTTCGGCCTGCAGTATTAGGAATGGTGAAGGATCAGTCGGTGAGCGTTCAAACGTCGGCGGAAACGGCGATGGCGTCGCCCGAGCGTTTTCGCCGGCGCGTCGCCTGGGCTTACGGCGTCGTCCGCCGCGGCAAGTTGCTTGTCGCGGCGTGTATGTTGCTCGGCGTCCTTCCCACCATTCTTTATCTTTATAACGCCGAGCGCCTTTATACCGCTCAGGCCGAAATCCTGATCGAGAGCCCGGAAAGCGGTGAAAACCTGCTGGAGCGTTCCTATGGCCGCAGCCGCCTGACGGAAACCTCGATTCAGACCGAGGCGGACATCCTGTCGTCGTCGTCCCTGGCCGACAAGGTGATCGAAAAGCTGCGTCTGGACGAAGATCCCGAGTTCAATACCGCGTTGCGCGAGCCGGCGGTGTTCGACCAGGTGATGGCGTCGATCAATCCGCTGCCGTTTCTGACCGGCCAGACCCGTACCCAAAGCGAAATGTCGGCCACCGGCCGCGCCGCCCTGGCCCGCACCCGGATCCAGGCGATGTTCATCAAGCGCCTGACGGTCAAGGCGCTGCGGCGGTCCTTCGTGATTTCGGTTCAGTTCACCTCGAACAATCCGGAAAAGTCGGCCCGCGTCGCCAACACCCTGGCGGATCTGTATGTGGTCGAGCGGCTCGAGGCCAGCTATGCCGAGTCGCGACGCGCCAACGATTGGCTGGCCGAGCGGCTGGAATCGCTGCGCCGCGACGTCAACGTGGCGGAACAGGCGGCGGAACGTTACCGCGTGACCAACAATCTGGGTGAACGCGGCCGCAACCAGCGCGAAAGCACGGTGACCGGTCAGCAACTGGTCGAGCTGAACAGCCGCCTGGTGGTCGCCCGCGCCGACCTTGCCCAGAAACAGGCGCGCTATCATCAGGCCCTGGCGCTGACCCGGTCGCAGGGCTCGCTGGACACCGCGTCGGATGTGCTGCAGTCGTCGCTGATCCAGCGCCTGCGCGAGCAGGAAACGGTCAAGCAGCGCGAATTGTCGGAAGCCACCAAGACCTATGGCGAGCGCCATCCGCGCATCATCGGCTATCGCGCCGACCTGGACGAGCTGCGCCAGAAGATCAGCGACGAGATCAAGAAGATCGCCGGGGCGCTGGCCAACGAGGTGGCGACGGCCCAGGCCGGCGTGAACATGGAAGGCCGGTCAGCCGGATCCTTCTGAACACACAACAACG
>DATGXU010000543.1:0-1511 GCA_035298685.1 Magnetospirillum sp.
CGGCTTCGTCGAGGTGGGCCAGGACGCCGAGGTCAAGGTGGACAGCTTCCCCTTCACCAAATACGGCACCCTGGCCGCCCGCGTCGAGCTGGTGTCGCTCGATGCGGTCAAGGACGAGGAAAGCCAGACCAAGGAATACACTTTCCCCATCCGCGCCTCGCTGGCCGCCCCCACCATCCGCCTGGAAAACGGCAAACGCGTACCGCTGAGCCCCGGCATGACCGTCACCGTCGAGGTCAAGACCGGCACCCGCAAACCCATCGACTACGTGCTGGCCCCGCTGAAAAAGTATGGCGCCGAGAGCGGGCGGGAAAGGTAGGGAGGCGGCCCTATAATGCTGGAGGTGTCCGACGGCTAAATGCCGCCGGCCAACATCCTCCCGACCTCGCGGAAGCCGGTATCCCGGTATCCGAACAAGGTGTACGCCCTGGAAGTGCGTGCGCCTGCTCGATATAGTTGAGGGGCGGGGCCACGGTATCGGGCGAAGCGGAATGTACAAGATCATTGGAATTAAAGGATTGATCCAGCTGGTCGGCGTCGTTGCCCTGCTTTGCGCGGCTGTGCTGGCGCTGATCAGCGAGCCGTCGACCGCCTGGGAGTGGCTGCGCACCGGTTCGAGCGGCCTGACGGCGACGGCCGCGCTGTTCTATCTGCTGGGCGAGACTGCGGCCTTTCCTTGGCTCTGCCGGCATACGCCGTTGCAGTTGCTGTTTCCCGATCTGGAGGGCGCCTGGGAGGCGACCACCGACTCGAATTGGCCCGTTGTCTCGCAATTGCTTCCCGCCGACCAGCGTCCGGCAATTCGTCCCGACAAGACGAAACTGGACGTGGTCGTGCGCGCCCGGCTGAGCCATGTCTCGATGACCATGGAAAGTCATGACCGGTATTCCAAGTCGCAGACGTTGCTGGTTGGCCTTCGTAAGGACGAGACAACGGGCGGCGTCCGGATGCACTACGTCTACCTCAACGAGACCAAGCGGCCTCAGGATACCGACACCTCTGTCCATCGCGGCGCGGCGTACCTTGACCTGTGTTTCGACAAGGGAGTGGTGACGAGGATGGAGGGGGTCTACTGGACCGACCGCAATTGGCCCAAGGGCCTGAACACCGCCGGTACCATCACCATCGCTCGCCCGGCCGGGAAGGCGGATTAGCGCCGCGGCGCAGCCTTCAGTCCTCGATCCGCAAGCGATAGCGGCCCAGGCCGATGGCGGCGTGGCTGCCGGCGTGGGTGATGGCGCCCAGTGCCAGCAGCGGCAAGATGGGGGCAAGCTGGCCGGTGATCGCCAGCCGTCCCTCCAGGCCGATCATGGGAATCACCTTGCCGCCCTGGCGGTCGGAACGGCGGTTCCAGGTGCGCACCCGCAGACCTGATTGGTCCAGGGCCACCGCGTGGGCGGCGTGCCGCAACCCCTGCCAGTCGGCCGAGATTGCCAGCCCCATCCAGCGGGCCAGCCCCTCGATGCGCGCACCCAGCGTCATCGGCAGGGCGGACAGGTCGGCCTTGACCG
>DATGXU010000544.1:0-1805 GCA_035298685.1 Magnetospirillum sp.
CCATGCGCTTGATCCAGTCCACCCAGATGTCCCAAGACGGGATGGCGGGGGCGACGAACACCAGCAGGGCGGCGGCACCGACGCCCAGATAGATGCCCAGCCGGCGGCGGTCCAGCAACAGCAGCGGGATCACGCCCAACACCGCGAAGTGGATCTTGCACGCCACTCCCAGCGCCATGGCGATGCCGGCCAGAGCGGCGGCCCAGTCCTCGGCCCGGCGGTCGCCGCTGTCGGTGCGCGGGCGCAGCAGCGGCGCCAGCGCGCCGACCAACAGGGCGGTGGCGATGATCAGGAACGGTTCGGGCTTGGGGTGCAGGGCGAATTTGGGGACGATGCGCGACAGCAGCGGCGCCGTCTGCGCCAGCAAAGCCGGCAACAGCGCACCGGTGCTGGCGAACAGGGCACGGCCCATCCACCACAGCGACAGCCCGACCAGCAGATAGATGACGGTGGTCACCGCCCGCAGGGTGCCCTCGGCGTCGGCCAGCACCGCGTCGACGATGGCCTCGGGCGAGGCCAGCGGGTGCAGCGCCTTCATCACCACCGCGATCAGCACCTGCACCGGCGTGCCGGGATGGGAAATGTCGGTGGGGGCCATCCCCTCGATGATGCGCAGGCCGTTCAGCAGGTAATAATAGTCGGGGTCCAGGTTGAAGCTTTGCCAGAACGGCAGGCTGGACCCGCGCATGACGAACAGCACGGCGACGAAGGCCACGGGCAGCAGCCACAGCGCCAGCTTTTCGGCGGATGGGCGCACGGTCATCGCGGAACCAGCATGCCGAAGAAATTGGCGCTCCACAGCGGCGGCGGGTTCAGCAGCGCCCACGACAGGAAGCGGTGGACGATGGCATCGGTGATCATGCGCCGGCGCGAGCCCTGGCGCTGCGGCCACGCGGCGGCCAGGTCATAGCCGGCGAATCCGGCCAGTTGCTTCAGCGACAGCGGGGTGAAGGCGGTGCGATGGGTCAGGTCGCCGTTCTGCCATTGCAGCGCCCACGGCGACGACGCGTTGGGCACCTTGACGACGACACGGGCGCCTTCGTTCAGGCGCGGCCGCAAGGCGTCCAGCAGGCGGGCGGCGTCGTCGGGGGTGAAGTGTTCCAGCACGTCCAGCAGCACCACGCGGTCGAACGGCCCCACCTCGGGATCGGCCAGATAGGCCCAGACGTCGGCGCACGAGAAATGGTCGCGCACCGGCTCGGGCACCACCTGGGCCAAAGCGGGGTCGTGGTCGATGCCGTGAAAGCGGGTGACCTTTTTCGCGGCCAGATAGCCCAGGAAGGCGCCGGTGCCGCAGCCGATCTCCAGAAACGAATCATAAGGAGAGCATTGCGCCGGATACCAGATGTCGGCATCGAAGCGGGCGATTTCCTTGTGGCCGATCCGGGGTGTCTCGTACCCCTTGTAATCAGCGTAGGAACTGTAAAAGCCGGTGCAGCTGGATGTCACGTCGGGTCCTCCCTGCTGCTGCTGGTGTAGCGGAAGGGCAGGGGTGGGGCAAGTACCGGCATATCCCCGTTTCCCCGGTTGCGCCGGGCGAGGGCGCGGAGCATGATCCGGCCGCGTTTCACCATCCCCCCAAGGTTCCGTTTCCATGGAAAATGTGTTGCATGCAGTGCTGCTGGGAGTGCTCGAGGGTCTGACCGAGTTTCTTCCGGTGTCCTCGACCGGCCATCTGCTGCTGGCCGATGAATTGCTGGGCTTCAAGGGCGACGCCGGCAAGACGTTCGAAATCGTCATTCAGCTGGGCGCCATTCTGGCGGTCTGCGTGGTGTTCTGGCAGCGGCTGTGGCATGCCGCCACCT
>DATGXU010000545.1:0-5555 GCA_035298685.1 Magnetospirillum sp.
GGGTGGCGATGGCGCGTTCCATGGCCGGGCGCAGGGCGCTTTCGTCGGCGGACAATTCGGCGTGCAGGCGTTCCTTGGTTTCGTCCCAGGCGGAATCCAGGGTGGCCAGCACCAGCGGGTGGCGCAGCATGTCGGCCTTGATGGCCTCGCCCTGGGCGCGCAGGCGCGGGTCGTGGGCCAAGCGCTCGCAATAGCGCAACGTCGCCGCGTGGAATTCCGCCCGCAAGGGGTGATTGGGATCGCGCAGTTCGGCCAGGGTGTCCAGCGAGCCGTCCATCACCTTGTCGGCCAGCTTGCGGTCCACCCAGCGCGGCAGCCATCGCCACGAGCGGTCGGTGACCCGTTCGCGGATCAGATCTTCGTTGCGCAGCAGGAAGGTGGCCGCCAGGTCCAGGAAGCGGTCGAACATGTGCTGGTGATGGCCGTGCGCCACCAGCACCGACAGCACGCGGGCGGCCACCGGCGCCGCCTGTACCGAGTTCAGCGCGCGGCTCATGGTGCCGCGCACGAAGGCGCGCGCCGCGTCGTCGTCGAGGGCGTCCAGCAGGGCGGGCGCCAGGGCGGCGGCGCGGCGGGCAAGGCCCTCGGCGGTGGCGGGGGCGTTCAGCCACTCGGCCAGCTTGCCGGCGGCGTCCAGCGATTCCAGCCGCGCCGCCACCAGTCCGGGGGCAAGGAAGTTGTTGGCGATGAAGGTGCCCAGCGACCGCCCGATGCGGTCCTTGTTGCGGGCGATGATGGCGGTGTGCGGAATCGGCAGGCCGAACGGGCGGCGGAACAGCGCCACCACCGCGAACCAGTCGGCGATGGCGCCGACCATGGCGGCTTCGGCGAAAGCGCGCACATAGGCCAACTGGGCGGCGTGGGCCGGCCACTGCCCCTGCGCCCACAGGGCGCCGGCGAACAGCACGAACATCAGCGCCAGCAGCCCGGTTGCCAGCCGCTTCATGCGGCGGAACTGCGCCGCCCTGGACTCTTCCGGGGGCGGGGACAGCTTGGATTCCGAAGGCTCTGCCGCCATGTTCATCCTTCAGGGTGCGGACAGGGAGGAAGAATGCCGAACGTCAGTCTGGCCGGCGGCATCGACGAAATCGACCCAGGGGCGTGGGACGCCTGCATGGGCGGCGGCAATCCCTTTGTCCGCCATGCCTTTCTGGCGGCGCTGGAACATTCGGGATCGGCCACCGCCGACACCGGGTGGCTGCCCCGCCATTTGGTGGTGACGGGCGAGGACGGCAACATGCTGGCCTGTGCTCCGCTTTACCTCAAGACCCATTCCTACGGTGAATATGTGTTCGATTGGGGCTGGGCGGAAGCCTTTACCCGGGCGGGAGGGCGCTATTACCCCAAGCTGCAATGCGCGGTGCCGTTCACGCCGGTGACCGGGCCGCGTCTGGGTATCCATCCCGATGCCCCCGCCGGTCTGGCCGAAGGGGTGGCGGCGGCGCTGCCCGACGTCGCCCGAGCGATGGAAGTGTCGTCGCTGCATGTCACCTTCGCCGACGAGCCCCAGGCGGATTTGCTGGAACGCGCGGGATTCTTGCGGCGGCTGGGGTGCCAATACCATTGGGAAAATGCCGGCTATGCCGATTTCGATGCTTTCCTGGGGGCATTGTCGTCGCGGCGGCGCAAGCAGATCCGCAAGGAACGGCAAGCGGTAGCCGCCGCCGGCCTGACCATCGCCACCCTGGTGGGCGACGACGTCAAGCCCCGCCACTGGGATGCCTTTCACCGCTTCCATCAGATGGTGGTGGATCGCAAATGGGGCTCGGCCTACCTGACCCGCGATTTCTTCGACCGGCTTTCCGCCTCGGAACTGGGCCGCGACGTGGTGCTGGTGTGGGTCGAGGATGCCGGCCGGCCGGTAGCCGCCGCGTTCAACATGCTGGGCGGCGACACGCTGTATGGCCGCACCTGGGGTGCCGGGCGCGAGGTGCCGTTCCTGCATTTCGAGGCGTGCTATTACCGCGCGCTGGATTTCGCCATCGCCCATGGCCTGTCGCGGGTCGAGGCCGGCGCCCAGGGTGAACACAAGGTGGCGCGCGGCTATTTGCCGGTGGAAACCCATTCGGCCCACTGGATTGCCGATCCGCGCCTGGCCCAGGCGGTGGCCCGGGCGGTCGCGGCCGAACGTCGGCAGATGCGCGCCCAGATGGCGGAACTGGCCGAAGCCGGCCCGTTCCGCCGGAGTGAATAGGTTAGCGGTTGCTCTGGCCCACGCCCTTGAAGACGTCGGCCATGCTGGTGTACTCGGCCTCGGGCATCTGCTTGATGGCCTCGAGCACTTCCTGGTCGGCGTTGTTCTGCTGGGCGTAATCCACCAGCTTCTGCTTGTTGGCGGGGAAGTCGATGCCCGAAAGCACCTGGGCGATGGTGGCCGTCGAATGGCTGGCGAGAGGCATGGATGTTCCTCCGTTCCTGATTGCCTGCGGAAGGACCGCCGCGAGACTGCCGCCGGTGGCTGAGACTGCCTCGCGCCGTCCACTCGAAAGGCCAACGCCCGGCCGACACGAAGGTTCCGGCCGTCGGCCCTGTGCGCGCGCCACCTGATCAAAATCAAGAAATGAAGGGGCACTTCGTCTGTGCCGGCGGTTGACGGAAGTCAAAGAGTTGTCCTTCCCCCCAAGGCATAGTGTGCCCATGCCCTGTGACGCTCTGCCGAATGCGACGGGCACTAACGCCGGGTCCGATGTCCCCTCCATCGGACCCGGCTTTTCCATGCGCGCAGGCGCGCAATACTAACGCCGCTATTTGGCGATCACGCCGCAGGCGATGCGCGCGCCGCCGCCGCCCAGCGGCTTGGGATCGTCGGAATAGGTGTCGGCGCCGGCATGGATGACGATGGCGCGGCCTTTCAGGTCGGCCAGCTTCAGATGGGGCGCCAGCAGGGGCTCGGTGGCGGTGCCGTCGCCGTTGACGGACAGCGCCGGCAGGTCGCCCTGATGGCCGCCGCTTTCCCACGGTCCCTTGTGCTTGCCGGTACCTTGGGGATCGAAATGGCCGCCCGCCGTCAGCCCGGCCACCGGCTTGCCGTCCTGCTCGGCCGGGCCGCAATTGCCGTTCTGGTGCAGATGAATGCCGTGCGGGCCAGGGGGAAGCCCCTGCAGCTTGGGCGACAGCGCCAGTCCGTGGCGGGTGTCCCGTGCCTCGATAGTGCCGAGCGATTGACCGGTTCCGCCGGCGTCGATGGTATTCATGGTGATGGTCACGGTGTTGGCCGCAAGCGCCGGTGTGGCCGCCAGCAGCGTCAGCAGGGCGGCGGTGGAGGTAGCACGCATGAACGTCTCCCGCGATTTGGTGGTATCCACGGATCAGGTGTTCCTTGTCCCTGCCGAATTCAATCGCTTGTGGATAAGACGTCGGTTGTGGGGCTGAATGCCGTGCTTAGGCTTTTGGCTTAGCAAGGGCGTTTTCAACGGGCTGGAACGCCAGTATAGTCGGTGCAGTTTAGTCCCTCCGGGATCTTCGAGGAGCCGCCCCCGTGAGTCTGCGAACCGCGCCCGAAACCTTCGACATCCTTTTGGTCGAGGATAATCCCGGTGATGCCCGTCTGGCGCAGGAGGCGCTGAAGGAAGGGCGCATGTCCAGCCGCCTCAAGGTGGTGGTCGACGGCGTCGAAGCCATGACCTATCTGCGACGCGAAGGACCCTTCGCCGATGCTCCCCGTCCCAATCTGGTGCTGCTGGATCTCAATCTGCCGCGCAAGGATGGCCGTCAGGTGCTTGCCGAGATGAAGGCCGATCCCGAGTTGCGGCGCATTCCCGTGGTGGTGCTGACCACCTCGCAGGCGGAACAGGACATCCTGCGCAGCTACGATTTGCATGCCAACTGCTACATCACCAAACCGGTGGACCTCGATCGCTTCATTTCGGTGGTGCGCTCGATCGAGGAATATTGGTGCTCGGTGGTGACGTTGCCGCCCCGGTAAGGCATCGATCGATGATGGCGGACCCGTCCTCGCGGCGCACCGTTCTGGTGGTAGAGGACAATCCCGGCGACGCCCGGCTGGTTGAACTGTTCCTGCTGGAGGAAACGGCCGACCCGTTCCGCGTGCTGAAGGCTGCCAAACTTTCCGACGCGCTCGATCTGCTGGCCTCGGACCATGTGGACGTGGTCCTGCTTGACCTGTCGTTGCCGGATTCGTTCGGGCTCGACACTCTGGCGCGGGTCAAGGTCGCGCGGCCGCTGGTTCCCGTGGTGGTGCTGACCGGCACCAAGGACGAGATGCTGGCGCTCGAGGCGTTGCGTCGCGGCGCCCAGGACTATCTGGTCAAGGGCGGCGGCGACGGCGATTTGGTGCGCCGCGCCATCCGTTACGCCATTGAACGCTCGCGCGTCGAGGTGGCGCTGCGCCTGTCCGAGGACCGGTTCCGCGCGGTGTTCCAGAATGCCGGCGTCGGCGTGGTGCTGTCCGAGGCCGATGGCCGTTTCGTCCAGGCCAATCCCGCTTTCTGTTCCATGGTCGGCTATACCGAGGCCGAGCTGGTGGGGAAGCGGTTTCACGAGATCAGCCACCCCGAGGATGTGGCGCGCAACGATGCCCTGCGCGAGGAAATGCGCTCGGGCGGCCGCGATTCCTATAACCTGACCAAGCGTTATCTGGCCAAGGATGGCCGCGTGGTGTGGGGGCGGCTGACCGTCACCGCCGTGCGCAATGCCGACGACGACGGCCCCGATGTGCGTTTCACCGTAACCGTGGTCGAAGACGTGACCGAGCGGAAACGTCTGGAAGACCACATGCGGCTGGCTGCCACGGTGTTCGAGAATTCGGGCGACGGCCTGTTCGTCACCGATAGCCATTGCAATATCGTCCACGTCAATCCGGCCTTCACCGAAATCACCGGCTTCGACCCCGAGGACGTGCTGGGCAAGACCCCCAAGGTGCTGTCGTCGGGGCGCCATGGTCCGGATTTCTACGAACGCATGTGGGACTCGCTGCGCGCCACCGGCAAATGGCAGGGTGAGATCTGGGACCGCCGCAAGTCGGGCGAAATGTTCGCCGGCTGGCAGAACATCGCCGTGGTGCGCAACAGCCTGGGCGAAATCACCAATTACGTGGCGGTGATCAGCGACATCACCTCGCGCAAGCAGGTCGAGGAGCGGCTGTCCTATCAGGCCAACCACGATCCGTTGACTCGCCTGCCCAACCGCACTCTGTTCCACGAACGCCTGACCCGGGCGGTCGCTCGCGCGCATCGCAACCAAAGCCTGGTGGCGCTGCTGTTCATCGATCTGGACAAGTTCAAACAGGTCAACGACACCCTGGGCCATCTGGCCGGCGACATGCTGTTGCAGCAGGTGGCCGAACGCCTGACCGGCGCCACCCGCCAGGGCGACACGGTGGCCCGCCTGTCGGGCGACGAATTCACCGTCATTCTGGAAGACGTGCAGGACCCGCGCGACGCCGCCGTGGTGGCGCACAAGATCCTGCACATGCTGGTCGAGCCGTTCGATCTGGCCGGGCAGCCGGCCTCGATCAGTTCGTCCATCGGCGTGGCCATCTATCCGGCCGACGCGGGCGATCCGCAGACGCTGATCAAGTTGGCCGACGCCGCCAT
>DATGXU010000546.1:0-5857 GCA_035298685.1 Magnetospirillum sp.
GATAGGGATAATCGCCTGCCGGAATGTGGGGCAGCGAATCCAGCGGCAGGCGGAAGCCCAGCGGCGAATCGCCCGGCAGCGCCAACAGGCGGCCGTCGCGGGTGGGCCAGGGGCCGGTGATCCAGCGGTGGCCGTCCTGGCTTTGCCACGGCTGCAGCGGCAGCACCATGCCCACGGCAGTGCCCAGACCCTGGCGGAACACGCGCGCCAGACGGGCGCGTTCCTCGGGGTCGGCCAGCTTGTTGTCCTCGGGGTCCACGTTCAGCGGCAGCGCCTGTTCGCGCAGCAGGTAATGGGCGGGGTCTTCGAAGACCGGGTTGGCATAGGCGGGATCGACGCCCAGATTGACCGCCAGCCGGGTGGTGAAGGTGCGCGCGGTTTCGGCATCGGGGCGGTGGTCGTCGCCTTCAAGGGCGATCAGGGCGGGATTTTCCCACACCGGCTCGCCATCCTCGCGCCAGATCAGCGAGAACGCCCAGCGCGGCAGGCTTTCGCCCGGATACCACTTGCCCTGGCCATAGGTGATCAGCGCGCCGGGGGCGAAGCGGTCGCGCAGGCGGCGGATCAGTTCGTCGGCATAGGCGCGCTTGGTCGGCCCCACCGCCGAGACGTTCCATTCCTCGGCGTCCATGTCCAAGGCCGAGACAAAGGTGGGCTCGCCGCCCTGGGTCAGGCGCACGTCGCCCGCCACCAGCCGCGCGTCCACGGCGTCGCCCAGGTTCAGGATGTCCTGCCATTGTTCGTCGGTGTAGGGCTTGGTGACGCGCGGAGTTTCCACCACCCGCGCCACCGCCATGTGGTGGCCGAACGTCACCTCGCACGGGTCCACCGCGCCGGTGATGGGGGCGGCGCTGCCGGGATCGGGCGATGCCGCCAGCGGGATGTGGCCCTCGCCGGCCAGCAGGCCCGAGGTGGGGTCCAGGCCGATCCAGCCGGCGCCGGGCAGGTAGACCTCGGTCCAGGCGTGCAGGTCGGTGAAATCCTCGGCGGCGCCGGCTGGTCCATCCAAGGGCTTGACGTCGGGAACCAGCTGGATCAGGTAGCCCGAGACGAAGCGCGCCGCCAGCCCCAGGCGGCGCAGCACCTGCACCAGCAGCCAGGCGCTGTCGCGGCACGAGCCCGAGCGCAGCCGCAGGGTTTCCTCGGGCGTCTGCACGCCCGGCTCCATGCGGATGGTGTAGCTGATTTCCTGTTGCAGGCGCTGGTTCAGCGCCACCAGGAAATTGGTGGTCTGCACCGGCTCGGCGGTGGGGATGGTGGCCAGGAAGTCCTTGAGCAGCGGGCCGGCGTCCTCGCACAGCAGGAACGGCTTCAGCTCGTGATCCAGCTCGGGCGCGTACTGGAAGGGAAAGCTTTCCGCCGACGGTTCCAGGAAAAAGTCGAACGGATTGATCACCGACAGATCGGCGACCAGGTCCACGTCCACCACGAAGGCTTCGGTCTTTTCCGGGAACACCAGCCGGGCCAGCCAATTGCCCTGGGGGTCCTGCTGCCAGTTGATGAAATGGGTCTTGGGTTCGATGTTCAGCGAGTACGACAGCACCGGCGTGCGGCTGTGCGGTGCCGGCCGCAGGCGCACCACCTGCGGCGACAGGTTGACCGCGCGGTCATAGGTATAGCGGGTGGTGTGACGCAGCTTGACGCGAATGCCCATGTTCGTCCCGGCACTGATTCGACCAATGCCGGGCAGGCTACCACATTCGTTGGAACTGGCCCAAATAATGTGCAGTGGTGCGGTTGCATAATTTTTGCTCAGCACGTGCCCGGCAAGCGGTTGGGGACCGGGCGGGGATGGCCGCATCCGAGGTTGTGCGGAGCGGTTTTCGCATTTACCTTGGCCGCCAGCCACCGGACAGAGGGGGAGCTGTGGGCCGGATACGCGTCAAACTGCGCGTCGGCATCGCCATGATGTTTCTTGTGGTGGTGGTGCCGCTCACTGTCGTTCTGATAGGTGTTCTGTTCCAGCAGAACACGCGCATCGCTCACCAGATGGCCAATCAGGTCATGGAGCTGGCCGCGCGCGAGGCGACGGTGGCGGCCACCGGGCTGATCGGCGACCTGTCCAATGCCGTGGAACTGTCGGTGGCCTTTGGACGCGCCCAGCAGGAAGCGTTGCGGCGGCCGGAAACCATGCGGCCGCTGCTGGACGAGCTGGAACGGATGCCGGCCACCTACAGCCTGTATTTCGGCCTGCACGAAGACGGCGACTTCTTTCAGGTGATCCGGCTGTCGCCGGGCATCAAGCGGTTCGGCCCCCAGGGCGCCGAACCGCCGTCGGGCGCCAAATGGGTTCTGCGGACCATCGAGGCCTCGACCGGCGAGCGGCGCGACACCTACGTCTATCTGGCGTCGTGGGGCAAGGTGCTGCGGGTCGAGCGCGCCGACCCCCAATACGATCCGCGCAAGCGCCCCTGGTACGAGGCCGCCATCGGCGCCGACACGGTGGCCAGTTCGGGCGTCTACGTCTTCAGTGGCACCGGCCAGCCGGGCCTGACCCTGTCGCGCCGCCTGACCACCGAGGACAATGTCCGCCTGGGCGTGTTCGGCGCCGATCTCTCCATGGCCGCCTTGGCCGAGTTCCTGAAGGGGCAAAAGGTCGGTGAAACCGGCATCACCTTCATTCTGAACGAACAGGGCCAGTTGATCGGTTATCCCGACATCGCCAAATCGGTGATTTCGGACGGCGGCAAGGTGGCGCTGGTGCGCGGCGACGCGGTGAGCGAGCCGGCGGTGGCCGCCGCCGTGCGGGCGTTCCAGGGTGGTGGGGCAAGCAGCCTTTCGGTCAATGTGGACGGCCAGGCATGGCTGGCGCATTTCAGGCCCTTCCCCGAAGGTTTCGGGCGGCGCTGGACCGTGGGCGTGGTGGTGGCCGAGGATGATTTCATCGCGCCGCTCAAGCGGGCCAGCCTGACGATCATCTTTTTGGGCCTGGGCTTCATCATGTTGGCGACCGTGGGGATCGTCGGGGTGTCGCGGGTGCTGGCGCGGCCCATCCTGGACCTGATCGGCGAGACCGAGCGTATCCGCCGGTTCGAGCTGGACGGGCCGGTCTGCGTGCGTTCGCCGGTGCAGGAGATCGACCGGCTGGCCGCCGCGGTGGGCTCGATGAAGGCCGGTCTGGCCAGCTTCGGCACCTATGTTCCCAAGAGTCTGGTGCAGGACATCATCCGGTCCGGCGTCGGCACCGGCGTCGGCGGCTCGCGCCGGCCGTTGACGGTGATGTTCACCGACATCGCCAACTTCACCAGCGCCTCCGAGCGGATGGAGCCCGAACAGGTGCTGAACTGGCTGTCGGATTATTTCGACGCCATGTCGCAGGCCGTCCACAGCCATGGCGGCACCATCGACAAGTTCATCGGCGACGCCATCATGGCCATATGGAACGCGCCGGTCGAGGATGACGACCACGTGGGCAACGCCTGCCGCGCCATGCTGGCCTGCCGCCGCGCCGCCCGCGTGCTGGGGGCGTCGGGCGGGCCGTCGCTGAGGACCCGCATGGGCCTGCACACCGGCACCGCCATGGTCGGCAACGTCGGCTCCAGCGACCGCATGCAGTACACGGCGCTGGGCGGCATGGTCAACCTGGCCTCGCGCGTCGAGGGCCTGAACAAGCAGTTCGGTACCGAATTGCTGGTCACCGAAGCGGTGGCTCGGGCGGTGGGCGAGCGTTTCCTGCTGCGCCCGCTGGGGCCGGTGGTGGTGGCGGGCGCCTCGGTCCCCGTCGCGCTTTACGAATTGCTGGGCGAAGCGGGCGATCCGCGCGGCGGCTTGGATCAGTGGCTGGCGGCGTGGCAATGCTGGGAAGCCCGCGACTGGACGGGGGCGGTTGCCGGGTTCGAAGCCTATGTCGCCGACCATGCCGCCGACGACAGCGCCCGGCGCTTCCTTGACAGCTCCCGGCGCTTCGCCGACCAGGGCGTGCCGGCCGATTGGGACGGCATCCTGCGGTTCACCAGCAAATGAGGCCGCCTATGGTCCGCCTGTTCGTTTCCGTGCTGGCGCTTGTGCTGACCGCGCTGCCGGCCGTGGCCGCCGAGCCCATCCGCATCTTCCTGGCCCACGCCCAGCGCCAGGAACCCGACAGCGACACCGCCGCCGCCGCCGCCGAGGAGTTCCGCCGGCAGGTGGACACCCTGTCGCAGGGTCGGTTGAAGGTGGAAATCCTGGCCGAAGGGGTGATGGGCGGCAACCGCGACACCACCGCCCTGGTGGAAAAGGGCGTGATCCATTCGGCGTTGGTCACCCTGGGCGGCGTCACCCCGGTCTACCGGCCGCTGTCGGTGGTGCAGCTTCCGTTCGCCTTCACCAGTCTGGACGACGCCGGCCGGGTGCTGGACGGGCCGTTCGGCCGCAAACTGGCCGACGACATGGCCGCCACCACCAAATTGCGTCTGATGGGGTTCGTCGATCCCGCCGGCTTCCACATCCTGACCAATTCCGATCGTCCGGTCCGTGACCCCGACGAGATGTGGGGCCTGCGCCTGCGCGCCATCCCCGGCTCGAAGCCGCTCGAGGCGATGATCCGCGCCGTCGGCGCTTCGCCGGTGCGGGTGTCCTCGCGCGAGGAACTGGCGGCGCTGGCCACCGGCGTGGCCGACGGCCAGATGAACCCGCCGGCGGTGGTGATGGCGCGCGGTTTCGACCGGGTGCAGCGTTATGCCACCCTGACCTATCACGTCTATGTGCCCTATGTGTGGGTGTTCAACCGCGCCGCATTCGAGGCTTTGGCGCCGGACGACGCCGCGCTGCTGACGCGGGCGGTTCAGGCCGCCCGACTGCATGCCCACCAATTGGCGATATCGTTGAACAATTCGGATCTGGGGGTGGCGGGCTTGCGCAAGCGCATGCAGGTCCATACCCCCACCGCCGCCGAACGGGCCGCCTTCCGCGAAGCCCTGCGTCCGCCGGTGGAAGCCGCCATCGTCGAGGAAATCGGCGCCGACGGCAAACGCTGGATGGACGGGTTCAAGGCGGCGCTGCGCCGCTAGAGCAACGCGCCTTTAATCTGAGGCGCGTTGCTTTTGCGAGCATTGAGCGAGCGGCCAAGCCCACGGATGTGGGCGCCCGGCGAGGGCATCACGCTTGTCTCTAAGCGTCATTTCCCCGGCGTCACCACCCGGATCGACGAACTGGCGCGGCGGCCGTCGCCGTCGATGACGACGATGCGGGCAAAGCCTTCGCCGTCGGGCCGCCAGAACCGGGTGTCGCCGTCCAGCGGGCGGCCATCGGCCACCCAGCGATAGGGCGGGCGGCCGCCGCCGGCGTTCAGGCCGATGCCGTCGTCCAGGCTTTCCACCGTGGTGCCGTCGGGCGGGAACAGGATGCGCAAGGGATCGACGCGCGGTCCCCGGCCCGACGTTTCCTCGCCCGGTGGCGCCAGCCGCGCCAGGGCCGGCGGCGGGTTGCGGTGGAACAGGGCGTGGTCGGGCTGCGCCGGGGCCGGCCGGCCGCCATGGTCGGGCGGCAACAGGTCGAAGGCGCGGAAGACCACGGGGGCGGCGGTGCTGCGGCCCATCTCGCCGGGGCGGGGGGCGCCATCGGGGCGGCCCACCCACACCGCCACGGTGTAATCGACCGACGAACCCACGGTCCAGGCGTCGCGGAAGCCGAACGAGGTGCCGGTCTTGAAGGCGATGTGGCGGGCGCGCGACACCGCCGAACCGGTGGCGATGCCGTCGGGGGCGGGGCTGCCTTCCAGCACGTCGATCACCGCGCGCGCCGCCGCTTCACCCACCAGCCGCTTGGGTTCGGGCGACGGCTCGCCGGCCAGCACCGACAGCGGCAGCACCCGGCCGCCATCGGCCAGCGCCGTATACAGCACCGCCAGGTCGGCAAGGCGGATGCCGACGCCGCCCAG
>DATGXU010000547.1:0-5201 GCA_035298685.1 Magnetospirillum sp.
GCGCCGCCACCATGGTCACCGCCTCGCATTGCGTGGGGTTGACCTTGCCGGGCATGATCGACGAACCCGGCTCGTTGGCCGGCAGCACCAGTTCGCCCAGACCGCAGCGCGGCCCCGACCCCAGCAGACGCACGTCGTTGGCCACCTTCATCAGCGCCACCGCCGCCCCGTTCAACGCCGCCGACACCGCCACCAGGGCGTCGTGGGCAGCCAAGGCGGCGAATTTGTCGGCGGCGGGCCGGAACGCCAGGCCGGTCAGGGTCGACATTTCCTCGGCGAAGGCGGCGTCGAAACCGGGGGGCGCATTCAGCCCCGTGCCCACGGCGGTCCCCCCCTGCGCCAGTTCCCGCAGCCCCGCCGCCGCGTGTTCCAGCCGGCCGATGGCGGCACGCACCTGCGCGGCCCAGGCCGCGACCTCGTTGCCAAGGGTCAGCGGGGTGGCGTCCTGCAGGTGGGTTCGCCCGATCTTGACGATGTCGGCGAAGGCGGTCGCCTTGGCTTCCAGCGCCGTCGCCAGCCGGTCCAGGCTGGGGGCAAGATGTCCGGCGATCTGTTCGGCGGCAGCCACGTGCATGGCGGTGGGGAAGCTGTCGTTGGAGGACTGGCTGCGGTTGACGTGATCGTTGGGATGCACGGGCGTCTTGCCCCCCAACGGCATTCCCAGCATCTGGTTGGCCCGGTTGGCGATCACTTCGTTGGCATTCATGTTGCTTTGGGTGCCCGACCCGGTTTGCCACGGCACCAGCGGGAAGTGATCAATCAGCGACAGGTCGGCCACCTGGGCGGCGGCGCGATCGACGGCTTCGGCCAAGGTGGGATCAAGGACGCCCAGGCGGGCATTGGCCCGCGCCGCCGCCTGTTTGACCAGCCCCAGCGCGCGGATCAGGGGCGGCGGCATCCGCTCGGCGCCAATGGGAAAGTTTTCCAGCGACCGTTGGGTCTGCGCGCCCCACAGGCGATCGGCGGGCACCAGGACGGCTCCCATACTGTCCTGTTCCTCACGATCAGCCCCCATTGCGCGACTCCCGCATTGCCCACACCCATTCCCATATGGGGATTGGGATACGGGCGACCACCCTCCCTTCCTAAGGTGTAGGCATTCTGGCCGAACGGATGAGACGGCGGACAGCTACCCCATGCGAATGTCATATCACATTGATTTCTCAATGACTTTTTCGTTGGAGTTTCGCTGAATATTCAACGTTCCGCGCTTGAAACGCCACGCACGACATGACTACCATTGGTTTTAATACATTTCGTGACAATCCGCAGGAGATCGAACGCATGCAACCGGACCGCCTGTCGCTGACCGAAAGCGGGGCTCTGGCGTTGGCTGACGCCGCCACCCAGTTGGATCATGCCGACGATACGGAAAAATTCCTGTTGGCGCTCGAGCGGAACCACAAGGTCTGGCAGGCGATCAAGCTGCTGGCCAAACGGCACGGCTGGAACGTCCCCACGCCGCTGTTGGCCGATTTCGCGCTGGCGACCGCCCAGAAAATGGGCCGTGGCGTCAACGACCACCAGCTCAGCACGTTGATCGACATCAACCGCCGTATCTCGCGCGAACTGGCCGGCGGCAACATCGACGCCATCCGCCAACGGGCGTACTACATCTGGGAAGAGCGGGGCCGCCCCCAGGGCCACGACCTGGAACACTGGCTGATCGCCGAGATGGAGAGTTTTGAACAGTAGGAAATTCAAATGTTCTCCGTCCTTGGTCGCAGGCTTTACTCCCCTCCTAACGGATAATTGTAGCAAGTCGGGCACATGTATACCGTTTGACCTGTCCTTGGGAACAGGGGCCGCAAGAGCCCCGAACAATCGGGAGATAGCCATGGGAAGCGTCTCGATACCCGTTCGCCTGACCTTGCCGGAAAGCAGTGCGGTCGCGTTGACCAAAGCCGCCGACGACATGGCGGATGCCCGCGACAGCGAACATTTCCTGGCCGCCTTGCATGGCAATCACAGGCTGTGGCGGACGATCGGCGAAATCTCCCGCGCCAAGGGCTGGACCATTCCCCATCAGCGCATCGTGGATTTCGTGGTGAACACCACGCACAAGGCGGGGCGAAGCACCGGCGACGATCAGATCGAAACCCTGATCGCCATCAACCGCGACATCGCCGCCCAGTTGGCCGAGGGCCAGGACATCGAACTGGTGACGCGCCGCGCCGAGCTGGCGTGGCGCGAGCGCGGCCGCCCCTATGGCGTCAAGCTGGACCACTGGCTGATCGGCGAAATGGAACGCAAGGCCCGCCTGCGCCACGTCTTCAGCGGCTATCCGGCCTAACGCCGTCTTGTCCGGCGGGGCCATGGCGGGTATTTTGCCCGCCATCATGCGACGCCCGACCTTTCTGTGCACCCCGCCCAAGCTGACCGGCGAAATCCGCCGGTTCTGCGCCACCTTGTCCGCCGCCGAACCGGTGGTGATCAAGGCCGTCCCCTTCCCCGGCTGCGACGGCGATTGCTATGCCAATCTGCCCGGCCATGTAGACCGTTTCGGCGGCACGGCGCTGACCGGCTGGCGGGTGGTGGTATGGCCGCGGGTGATGGCCCACGCCGAACCCCATCTGGTGTGGCACAGCCCCAAGGACGAGCTGATCGACGTCACCGCCACCCCCGACCGCGCCATTCAGTCGGTGTTCGTCACCGATGAAACCGCCGTCCAAGGCAACCGCCCCCGCCGTCTGGCCCTGGTCAAGGACGCCGATCTGGCGCGCTGGATGGAGCTGGCCGATGCCGGCGAGGAAGGCACCGACGCCGCGTTGGACCTGTTCCTCAAGGTGCTGAAGAAATTCGCGCGCCCCGACGACCCCTGCTATTGCGGCAGCGGCCGCCAGATGCGCAAGTGCCATCCGCTGAAAAAGTAATCACCTCGGCGGCGGCGTGTCGCCGTGCATTTCGCCGCCACTGAGCTTCAGCGCCCACATCAGGCCGACCGTGCCGCCCTTGCACACCGGCAGCAGCGCCCAGATCAGCGCCGCCGTCACCAGCAACGCACCGGCCACGAACGGCACCAGCGGCGGCGCCCAGTGCTGTTCCACCACCAGGGCGCCGGGCACCACCAGATGCCCCACCAGCAAAACGGTGAAATAGGCCGGGCCGTCATCGGCGCGGATGTGCCCCAGCTTCTCGCCGCAATGGCCGCAGGCATCCACGACGGTGAGATAGCCGCGCAAACAGCGCCCCACCCCGCAGTGGGGACAGCGCCGCCGAAGGCCACGGCCGATGGCGGTCAGGATGCAGCGGGTGCGCGGTGACAAAGGCATCCGCTTCACCTGGGCACCCACCCGACAAACAAAAAGCCCCCGGACTTGCGGCCGGGGGCTTTGGTATTGACCAACCGCCTTATACCGGTCGGCGGTTGATATGACTCGCCGCAGGCGCCGTGGCCGACCGGCAAGCCCGAGCGGCGCCTGAGCCCCACCGTCTCGGCATGAACTGAGCCAACGGATCAGTTCATCGGCCGGGCGGTATTAATGGGCGAAGTCGGCGAAGAAGTCGTTGCCCTTGTCGTCCACCACGATGAACGCCGGGAAGTCCACCACCTCGATGCGCCAGATGGCTTCCATGCCCAGTTCGGGGTATTCGACCACCTCGACCTTCTTGATGCAGTCCTGGGCCAGACGGGCGGCGGCGCCGCCGATGGAACCCAGGTAGAAGCCGCCATGCTTTTTGCAGGCGTCGGTGACGGCCTGGCTGCGGTTGCCCTTGGCGATCATCAGCATCGAGCCGCCGGCGGCCTGGAACTGATCCACATAGGAATCCATGCGCCCGGCGGTGGTCGGGCCGAACGAGCCCGACGGCATGCCCTCGGGGGTCTTGGCCGGGCCGGCGTAATAGACGCCCAACTGCTTGAAATAGTCCGGCAGGCCCTCGCCCCGGTCCAGGCGTTCCTTCAGCTTGGCGTGGGCGATGTCGCGGGCGACGATCATGGGGCCGGTCAGGCTGACGCGGGTCTTGATCGGGTATTGCGACAGGGTCTTGCGGATTTCGTCCATGGGGCGGTTCAGGTCGATCTTGACCACGTCGCCCGACAGCTTGGACGAATCGATCTCGGGCAGGTACTTGGCCGGATCGCGCTCCATGGCCTCCACATACACGCCGTCCTTGGTGATCTTGCCCAGGATCTGACGGTCGGCCGAGCACGACACGCCGATGGCCACCGGGCACGACGCGCCATGGCGCGGCAGGCGGATGACGCGGACGTCGTGGCAGAAATACTTGCCGCCGAACTGGGCGCCGATGCCCATGTCCTGGGTCATCTTCAGCACGATCTGCTCCAGCTCGACGTCACGGAACGCCTGGCCGAACTTGTTGCCCGCGGTGGGCAGGCTGTCGAGATAGCGGGCGCTGGCCAGCTTGACCGTCTTCAGCGTCATTTCCGCCGACAGGCCGCCGATGACGATGGCCAGGTGATAGGGCGGGCAGGCCGAGGTGCCGAGCGTGCGGATCTGCTCGTCCAGGAACTTCAGCAGGCTCTTGGGGTTCAGCAGCGCCTTGGTCTGCTGGTACAGATAGGTCTTGTTGGCCGAGCCGCCGCCCTTGGCCATGAACATGAACTTGTAGGCCTCGCCCACGGTGGCGAACAGGTCGATCTGCGCCGGCAGGTTGGTGCCGGTGTTGACCTCGTCATACATGTTCAGCGGCGCCGTCTGCGAATAGCGCAGGTTCAGGTCGGTATAGGCCTTCTGCACGCCCTTGCTGATGGCGGCTTCGTCGTTGCCACCGGTGAAGACCTGCTGGCCCTTCTTGCCCATGACCACGGCGGTGCCGGTGTCCTGGCACATGGGCAGGGTGCCGCCGGCGGCGATGCAGGCGTTCTTCAGCAGGTCCAGCGCGACGAACTTGTCGTTGGCCGACGCCTCGGGGTCGTCGATGATCTTGCGGATCTGGGCCAGATGGCCGGGGCGCAGCAGGTGCGAGGTGTCCTTGAACGCCTCGTAGGTCAGCTGGGTGATCGCCTCGGGCTCGACGGTGACGACGGTCTTGCCGTTGAAGGTGGCGGTGCCCACACCCTCGCTCGTGACCTTGCGGTACGGGGTGTCGTCATGGGCCAGCGGAAACAGCTCGTGGAAGGCGAAGTCGGACATCGGCACCCTCGGGACTAGCGGTCGAGAAATGGGTAGGCGCGCCCCACCCCGCGCGGGTGGGGAGAACCGCGTTCGACAAACACCTTTTTCACCGGGGCGTCAAGA
>DATGXU010000548.1:0-3452 GCA_035298685.1 Magnetospirillum sp.
CGCCGAGAGCTGGGAGAACGGCAAGCCGGTCCGGGAGACCCTCGGCGCCGACATCCCGCTGGTGGTCGACCACTTCCGCTACTACGCCGGCTGGGCCAGCAAGCTGGAAGGTACCACCATCCCCGTCTCGCACCCCAACCAATTCGTCTACACCCTGCGCGAGCCGATGGGCGTGGTGGGACTCATCATCCCCTGGAACTTCCCGCTGCTGATGGCGGCCTGGAAGCTGGCCCCCGCCCTGGCCGCCGGCAACGCCGTGGTGATCAAGCCGGCCGAGCAAACCCCGCTCAGCCTGCTGCTGCTGACCGAACTGATCGCCGACGTGGTGCCGCCGGGCGTGCTGAACGTCATCACCGGTTTCGGCCCCGAGGCCGGCGCGCCGCTGGCGTCCAGTACACGGGTGGACAAGGTCGCCTTTACCGGCGAAACCTCGACCGGGCGCCTGATCCTGCAATACACCGCGCCCAACATCATTCCGGTGACGCTGGAACTGGGCGGCAAGTCGCCCAACATCTTCTTCCCCGACATCCTGGCCGCCGATGACGGCCTGCTCGACAAGGCGCTGGAAGCCTTTGCCTCGTTCGCACTGAACCAGGGCGAGGTGTGCACGGCGCCGTCGCGCGTGCTGGTCCACGACTCGATCTTCGACCAGTTCATCGAACGCGCGGTCGCCCGCGTGCGCACCATCCGCCAGGGCAATCCGCTGGACTTCGCCACCCAGATCGGCGCCCAGACCTCGCAAGAGCAGCTGGACAAGATCCTGTCCTACGTCGAGGTCGGCAAGAAAGAGGGCGCGCAACTGCTGACCGGCGGTGCGCGGGCCGAGATCCCCGGTCTGGAAAAGGGCTTCTATGTGCAGCCGACGGTCTTCGTGGGCGACAACAAGCAGCAGATTTTCCAGCAGGAAATCTTCGGCCCGGTGGTCAGCGTCACCCGCTTCAGCACCCTTGAGGAAGCGTTGGCCATCGCCAACGACTCGCCCTTCGGCCTGGCGGCGGCGGTGTGGAGCCGCGACGGCAACACCGCCTATCGCGCGGCGCGCGGGCTCGAGGCCGGCCGCGTGTGGGTGAACGCCTATCACCTGTATCCCGCCCACACCGCCTTTGGCGGCTACAAGCATTCGGGCCTGGGACGCGAGAACCACAAGCTGGCGCTGGAACACTATCAGCAGGTCAAGGCGGTGGTGACCAGCTACAGCACCTCGGCCCTGGGCTTCTTCTGATGACGACAGCGGGCACGGCGCCGGCTGCCGTGCCCGCAAGCGTTGGCGACGCACGGATTGCGTATGATCGAATTCACCTCGAAGCACATTGAAAAGGAAGACCGTTTCGACGCCTGGACCCAGGTCCTGCACTCGGTCTGCGGCCATTTCGTTCCCAGTCTCGCTGCACCCAAGGCGGAATTTTCCGGCACCTTCCACGTCCGCAATTTCGCCGGCCTGGACATCGCGCGGCTGTCGCACACCACGCCGCGCATCCAGCGGGCGCGCTCGCATATCAGCCGCTCGGACGACGGCTATTATTTTCTGCTGCTGCAATTGTCCGGCACCAGCCTGATGGCGCAGGCCGGCAATGAAGCCGCGCTGAAGCCGGGCGACATGACGCTGCTGGACGCGTCGCGCCCCTGCGACCTGCTGTATTCGCCGCGCTCGTGCGAATTGTCGCTGCACATCCCCCGCCAGGCGTTGGATGGCAAGCGGCCGATCGGGCCGCGCCATCTGGGCCGGGTCATCAGCGGCCAAGAGGGCGGTGGCCTGGTGATCTCGCAGATGATGCAAGCCATTTTCGACGGCGGCACCGCCGCCGGCAGCCACGGTTCCCCGGCCATGACCGACGCCGTGCTGAACCTTGTCTGCGGCTGCGCCATCGACGGGCCCGACGAGGCCCTGGGCACGCTCGAGCGCAGCCACGACCTTCAGTGCGACGTCATCCGCCGCTACATCGAAAAGCGCCTGTTCGACCCCGATCTGTCGCCGCAAAAGATCGCCGCCGCGCATCGCATGTCGGTGCGGCATCTCTATCGCCTGTTCGAGGCGAGCGAGGTCTCGATCGGCGACCTGATCCGCCAGCGACGGCTGGAAAAATGCGCCGAGGATTTGGCCAACCCGCTGCTAGCACGCCGCAACGTCACCCAGGTGGCGTTCAGTTGGGGGTTCAACGATTCCGCCCATTTCAGCCGCGCCTTCAAGGCCGAGTTCGGCCTGTCACCGCGCGAGTTCCGCCGCCACCGGCTGGGCGGCGACCAGGGCGGCAACGGCGAAACCTGACCGACACTGCCAGAAAACATGACCCGCCGTGCCAAGGCCGGAAAAGCAACACCCCAGCCATTGCACCATAAAGCCATAGACTATTAGACTTACATTGCACGCAAACGGGAGGGCATATGAACCAGGATGTGGTGATCGTGGGCGCCGGAATCGCCGGCTGCGTTCTGGCCCGGCAGTTGGCTGCCGATGGCTGGCGCGTGGCGTTGGTCGGCCGCCCTCGCGCCGCGTCGTGGGAAGGCTTGTCCCCGCGTGCGTATGAAGGGTTCCACCGTGTCGGCTGCCGCCATGCGGCGGCGCTGTGCGCCACCCCCAGCCCGCGCCGGGGCATCTGGAACGGCCAGCCCTCGGCCGCCAATTCCGAATTCCTGTTCTTCCGCCCCGACCTGGACGCCGCATTGCGCGCCGACGCCGCCGACGCCGGCGCCCAGGTGATCGAGGCGACCGTCACCGCCCTGGAACGCACCGGCCACGGCTGGACTGCCCATGTTCCCGGACAGCCGCCCATCACCGCGACCTTTGCGGTCGAGGCACGCGGCCGCTCGGCGCTGCCCCATGCCCCCACCGGATGGACGGGTCCGCGCACGGTGGCGCTGGCGCGGCAATTCGCCATGGCCGCGCCGATCCCCCACGCCAGCGGCATCGGCAGCTTCGCCAATGGCTGGGCGTGGTTCGCCACCTTCGGCCAGTCCCGTCTGGTCGTCCAACTGGTGGTGGACAGCGTGGTGGGCGCCGCCGTTTCCCACTATTCCCGCCTGCTGTCCGACGCGGTTCGGGATGTTCCCCCACTGGCCGCGCTGCTGGACGGCGCCACCCCGGTGGACGGCGTTTCCGCGCGCGACGCCACCCCCCGGCTGGCCGGCGAGATGACCGGTCCCGGCTTTTTACGGCTGGGCGACGCGGCCTATGCCCCCGACCCGCTGTCGGGCCAAGGCATTTACGAGGCGGTGGGCGGCGCCATGACCGCCTATCGACATGTGACCACCGCCCTCACCCGGCCCACCGAATCCGACGTCTCTGCCCGCTTTGTCCGCGAGCGGGTGACGGAACGGTTCGCGCGCCTGGCCGCCGTGGGGCGCGAATTCTATCGCGGCGAGACGCGCTGGCCGGACCGTCCGTTCTGGCGCAACCGTGCCGAACTGGACCTGAGCGGCCTGCCGTCGCTGCCGCCGGTCACCGGCTCGCCATC
>DATGXU010000549.1:0-2241 GCA_035298685.1 Magnetospirillum sp.
GAGGTGCGCGGCGACGCCGCCGCCGATGCCGCCCCGGCCCTGGCGTTGATCGACGGCGTCGTCGCCGACTTGCTGAATTCCGCCCAGTTGATCCAGGATCTGCTGGGCTATCAGGCCAATCTGGGCGCCGCCCTGTGCTCGCTGGCCGCGCTGGCGGAAGGCAAGGGCGAGCCCGCCAAGTTCGCGCCCGAGGCGTTCAAGGGGCTGAACGCCCTGTTTGGCGCCGACGCCCTGCCGCAGTCGCGGCAGGTGCTGCTGGGGCGGGTGGTGCGGGAACTGGCCGGCCAGAACCCGCTGTCGCGCAACGAACCCAAACAGGAATACGAAGTCTGCCACAAGGTGATGCATCGCTTGGTCAGCCATCGCGGCGTGCTGGGCGGCCCCGAGGCGGCCGAGGGGATCGTGCACCGGGTGTCGCGCATCCACGCCCATTTGGGCACCGTGGGCGCGGGGCAGGTGGTTGACCTGACCCTGTCGGCGCTGTCGGACAACGTGCTGAAGGTGCAGTTCCTGCTGGCGCTGGCCAATTCGTCCATCGGGCAGGGCATGGGGCGGGCGTTGCTGGACGTGCTGGCCGGTCGCGTGCGCGGCGCCCCCAACATGGATGCCTGGGTGCCGGTGCGCATGCCCGCGCCCGAGCGCATGGCCGGACTGGCGGCGGTCAACCGCTCGCTGCTGGCGGCCGGGTGGCTTGATGTCGACCTGCGCAAGGAACTGGCGGCGGCGGTGGACGACGCCCTGGCCGCCTATCTGGTGGACGAAGGGGTGATCGAGAAGATCGACAAGCCCGACGACCCCCTGGCGTTGCGCGCCATCCGCCTGATCAAGTTCTGTGGCTCGGGCGTGCTGATCGAGGGCAAGTCATTGAATTTGGCTCGTGCCCGGGTGATCGACCACCTGCGCCAACCGCAGTTCGAAGAAAAATTCCTTGCCAGCGTGCCCGAGCCTGGCAAGGCCGAAAAACACCTCCGCGACTTCCATCGCCTGTTGGTGGAAACGGGTTTTCGCTGAACTGCCTGCATTTCTGCCATTGACGGGCGCATGGGGGTCTGGCAATTGGGGGGGACGGATGGATCCAATTGGGTTTCACACTTTCAGGGGAATATAGACCGATGAACAAGGCTGACCTGGTTTCGCGCGTTGCCGAGCTCTCCGGCCTGACCAAGGCCGACGCCGAAAAGGCCGTCGAGGGTGTGTTCGAGGCGATCACCGTCGCGCTGAAGGGTGGCGACGAGGTTCGCCTGGTCGGTTTCGGCTCCTTCTCGGTGGCCAGCCGCGCCGCCTCGGAAGGCCGCAACCCCCGCACCGGCGAAAAGATTCAGATCCCGGCCTCGAAGCAGCCGAAGTTCTCGGCCGGCAAGGGCCTGAAGGAAGCCGTGAACGGCTGATCCTGCGTCTCGCTGGAATGTTGAGGAAAACCCCCGGTGGCCTGGCCCCCGGGGGTTTTTCTTCGCGCCGGCCCCTCTCGCAAATGCCTTCGGGCCGCCATATCTCTCTCCGCGACGGATCAGGTTTGCGGCCGCTCGCCTTGACGCCCCGGCTGTGCCTTTCTAGAGTACGTAGAAATTTCGGAGAGCGCCGGCCATCGGGTTCGCCCTCTCCCTTCGACCATGAAGCAAGGATACTGGCGATGAAGAATGTGACCGATGCGACGTTCGAAGCCGAAGTGCTGAAGGCCTCGGGCCCGGTGCTGGTCGATTTCTGGGCCGAGTGGTGCGGCCCGTGCCGCCAGATCGCTCCCGCCCTCGAGGACCTGTCCAAGGACCTGGATGGCAAGGTTACCGTGGTGAAGCTGAACATCGACGAAAACCCGGGCACCCCCAGCAAGTACGGCGTGCGCGGCATCCCCACCCTGATGGTGTTCAAGGGCGGTCAGGTGGCGGCCACCAAGATCGGCGCCCTGCCCAAGAGCAAGCTGTACGAATGGGTCGAAGCCAGCCTGTAAGCGGCTGGTGCGAAAAAAGCCCCCGCATCAGGCATAGCGCCGGATGCGGGGCTTTTCATTTACGGAAAAATTTTCGGTTCATCACGGAATTCCGGGGAACTTGCCTTCAAAGTCATCGCCGGGCTTGACCCGGCCATGACAAAAATCTGGTTGATCACGGATTAGCGGGGAGGCGCCCCCCATTGCCGTCCCGAAGGCCGTCATGCCCGCGCTTGACGCGGGCATCCACGTGCGGACGCCCAAGCTATTGTTGCCAATGACCTTTTCGCGGATACACGTGGATCGCCGGGTCAAGC
>DATGXU010000550.1:0-5451 GCA_035298685.1 Magnetospirillum sp.
AAGAGCAGTTTACCCAAAGCGTCGCCAACGCCGGCGTTCCGGTGCGCTGGTGGAGCGTTGCCCATGGCGAGGCCGGCCACGTGCTGCACGAGACGGTGCTGGCGGCCCGGTTCCACGACCTGATCGTGCTGGGTCAGCACCACGACGGCAAGGATGCCCCCGAGGAATTGGTGGAACATGCCATCCTGCAAAGCGGGCGCCCGGTGCTGGTCCTGCCGGCGGTCGGGGCCTATCCCAGTGTCGGCACCAACGTGCTGCTGGCCTGGAACGGCAGCCGCGAGGCCGCCCGCGCCCTGCACGACGCCATGCCGCTGTTGGAAGGCGCCGCCAACGTGGAAATCCTGACCGTGCGCGGCCAGCCGCCCAAGACCGGCGACGTGCCGCTGCCGCCGCTCTCGATCCACGACCACCTTGCCGCCCATGGCGTCACCGTCAGCCGCGACGTGCTGGCGGGCGAGGACATCGGCGTTATGGATTTGCTGCTGTCGCGGGCTTTCGACCAGGGCGCCGACCTGCTGGTGATGGGCGCCCATGGCGGCTATCACCTGCCGTTCTTCCGCGGCGCCGGCACGCGCCACATCCTGCGGCACATGACCTTGCCGGTCATGATGTCCTGCTAAATAAGAACAAAATCTTACATGGAAATTTCATACAGCATTCACATCGCCCCCATACTTCGTTCATGCCTGGTCCGCTAGATTGCGCAGCTACGGCATACGTCCTTCGGGAGGAACTGGCTGATGTCCGCCTTGGGAAAATCGCTTACGGGAATCGAGCGCCGGTTTTCCGAGGACGAAATCATCGTGTCGAAGACCGACGTCAGGGGACGCCTGACCTATGTCAACGACGTCTTCCTGACGGTTTCCGACTACACCGAAGCCGAGGTGATCGGCCAGCCCCACAGCCTGATCCGGCACCCCGAGATGCCCCGCGCCATCTTCAAGCTGCTGTGGGACACCATCGGCTCGGGGCGCGAAATTTTCGCCTACGTGAACAATCGGGCCAAGAACGGCGACCATTATTGGGTGCTGGCTCACGTCACGCCCAATTTCGGCGGTGACGGACAGATCGTCGGCTACCACTCGAACCGTCGCAGCCCGCGACGCGAGGCGCTGGCGAAAATTCAGCCCCTGTACCGGACCTTGCTGGACGCCGAGCAGAAAGCGGCCGACAGCAAAATAGGACTGGAAACCTCTTACAAACTGTTGATGAACCTTCTGGCCCGCGAAGGGAAAAGCTATGGCGAATTCATCTTCGGTTTCTAGGGCGCAACGCGCCGCCATCGCCATCATGGCCGCCACCGCCGCCGCCGCCCTGGCCGTGGCGGCGATCGATCCCTGGTGGCTGCGGCTGCCGGTGGCCCTGGTGCCGATGATCCCGGCAGTGCTGGCCTATTCCAATCTCAAGCGGGCGCATGAAAGCATCGACAAGGCGTCGGCGGTGTGCGCGGCAGCGGCGCGCGGCGACCTCAACGCCCGCATTCTGGGCATTCGCGGCCACGGCAATGTCGGCAACATGCTGCGCAACATCAACCGCGTGCTGGATCTGACCGAAGCGTTCTGCAAGGAATCGGAAGCGGCCATGCAGCATGCCATCGAGCGGCAATATTATCGCAAGATCGTCACCACCGGTCTGCGCGGCGATTTCGTCACCCATGCCACCACCATCAACCGCTCGCTCGACCAGATGAAGGCGCGCGACGAGGCGGCCTTGCGCTTCGCCGAAGACAACGTGCGCACCCTGGTGCAGGAGGTTTCGGCCGCCTCCGCGCAGTTGCAGGCCAATTCGGAACGCCTGACCGACAACGTCAGCGCCGCCATGCACGAAGCCGTCAGTTCGGCCGCCGCCGCCGAGCAGGCCTCGAGCAACGTGCAGGCGGTGGCGGCGGCCACCGAGGAACTGGCGTCGTCGTTCGGCGAGATCAACCGCCAGACCGCTCTGGCCACCACCATTTCCGCCAACGCCTCGGAAAAGGCGCGCCAGACCGACGCCACCGTGCGGGCGCTGGGCGAGGCCGCCAACCGCATCGGCAGCGTGCTGGAATTGATCAAGGATATCGCCGCCAAGACCAACCTGCTGGCACTGAACGCCACCATCGAAGCGGCGCGGGCGGGCGAAGCGGGCAAGGGCTTCGCCGTGGTGGCGCACGAGGTGAAAAGCCTGGCTACGCAAACGGCCCAGGCCACCAACGACATCGCGCAGCATGTGGCGGAAATCCGCGCGGTGTCCGAAGAAGCCGGCAACGCCATCGAGATGATCGCCGCCACCGTCGGCGAAATCGAGATGACCGCCACCACGGTGGCCGGCGCGGTGGAAGAACAATCGGCGGTGACCCGCGAAATCTCGCGCAATGTGGTCCAGGCGGCGGGCGGCACCGGCGCGGTCTCGGACTCGCTGGTGAAAATCCGCACCAGCGCCGATCAGAACAACAACGAAGCCGCCCAGATTTCCGCCGCCGCCTCGGGTCTGGCAGGCAAGGCCGACGATTTGCGCCAGCAGATCGACGGCTTCATTGCCCAGATCAAGGGGAAGAAGGCCGCCTAAGCGCGGCCTTCGCGCGCCTGCACCACCAGCGGGGTGGTGAAGGTCTGCACCGGCTGGGCGGCGGTATCCAGCGTGTCGACCCGCATGCGCACGATGCCGTAACCCGGCCGCGAGCGCATGGCGCGGGCTTCCAGCACCTCGGCCCGCACCGTCAGCACGTCGCCGGCCCGCACCGGCCGATACCATTTCAGTTCCTCGATCCCGGCACCGATCACACCGTTGGCCGGGCGGAACTGGCCGGTGATCAGCAGACGCATGGTCACGCAGGCGGTATGCCAGCCGCTGGCCGCCAATCCCTCAAAGAAAGTGGTCTCCGCGCCAGTCTCGTCCAGGTGAAAGACCTGCGGGTCCCACTGGCGGGCAAAATCCTTGATGTTCTCGGCCGTCACCTCGTACGCGTCCGAGCCGTAAACCTGTCCGGCCTCGAAATCCTCGAGATACAAAACGTCTTTCATGGAGCGTTCCGCCTTTTCCCATGCGGTTCAACGATGGATCAGCACAGCACAGGTGCGGCATTGTCAGCGAGTGAATATTTCTAAGCCCGCGATTAGAAAACATAGGGCCACCCTGTCCCGGCCGGGGATGCCATGCTACCATGAGGCGTTCTTCAGGCTTGGGGATGCACCATGAGGAGAGTGGCGCTTTTTCTTCTGTTCCTGGTCGGCACCCTCGCCGGCCACATGGACGCCCGCGCCGCGGAAGGGCCGGCGAAGATCACCGAGATCGTGCCGATCATCCTCAAGAACGCCACGACCAGCGTGGACAATTTCGCCCCCGACCAGCATAGGGGCATGATCGTCCGGGCATGGCGCGACACCGGCAACGCGCACGGCTATTACCGCTACATGGTGATGGTCGAGGGCGGCGGAGACCGGAAGCCATGGCATCTCGCCACCATCGACACCCACGACCAGAAACGGGGAGAGCGCGGCCCCGAAATGGATACCATCCGCGACGCCCCGCACACGTTCGAGGACATCGTCGAAAGCGTGAAGTTCGCCCGCGCCAAGGTGAACGGCGAGCCCCGGACCCTGATGATCGTCGCCATCCGCGATACCGGCAAAGCCGACAGCCTGGCCGACAAGACGCCGGTGGACGTCGAGTTCTATCAACTGACCATCGGCGACGAGGAAGACGGCACGCCGCCCTATTACTTCGACCGGATACAGGCGGTGCGCGTGAAAGGCACGTACAGCAACGCCGATTGCGCTCTGGCCAAGGAAGTGGCGGCGGTCCTGGGGCCAAGCGCCGCCGTCTGCGGTCCGTAAGCCTCCCTCAGGCCAGGCGGTCCAGACGCACGCGGTGGCGCGAATCGGTCAGCCTGCGCACGGCGCCCAGCACCGCCGCCACCGCACCCAGGCCGGTGCCGCCGGCGATCAGGAACAGGATCAGGATCTGGTACTTGACCGCCTCGACCGGCTCGACGCCGCCAAGGATCTGCCCGGTCATCATGCCGGGCAGCGACACCAGGCCGGTGGCGGCCATGGTGTTGACGATAGGGGTCAGCGCGGTGGCCAGCGCCTGCCGAACCAGCGGGGCCATGGCCTGACGACGGTCGTCGCCCAGCACCAGACGGGCCTCGATGGCGGGGCGGCGCAGGTGCACGGCATTGGTCAGCGTGTTCAGGCCCAGCGCGATGCCGGTCATGGTATTGCCCAGCACCATGCCCAGCAGGGGAATGGCATAGCGCGGGTCGTACCACGGGTCGGGCCGCAATTGCGTGGTCAGCCCGAACACCGTCACCACCCCGGCGGCCAACAGCATGCAGCCGGTGCCCAGCCCATAGGACCACCAGCCGGCCAGACGGCGGTCTTGCCGCGCCACGATCTCGCGGCCGGCGAACAGCACCATCACCAGCGCGATGCCCAGGGTCAGCCACGCCGAGGCGGAAGCAAACAGCCAGGTCAGCACCAGCCCGACCAGCAGCAACTGCACCACCATGCGGGCCGCCGCCACCAGCATCTTGCGAGCCACCCCCAGGCCCAGAGCCACCGATAGCGCGCCGTTGGCGAGCACCAGAATGCCGGCGATGGCGATATCCAGCAGGTCGAGGCGGATATAGGTCATGCCGCCTCCTCGCGCACGCGGCCATGCTCCACCACCAGGTGCCGGGTGGCGATACGCGCCGCCTGGGCCGGGTCGTGGCTGACCCACACCAGCGCCAGCCCCTGGCGGCGGTGCTCGGCCAGCAAGGCCTCGGCCGCCAGGGTGGTGACCGGGTCCAGCGCCGCCGTGGGTTCGTCCAGCAACAGCACACGCGGGCGACGCTCCAACGCCCGCAGCAGGGCAAGGCGCTGGCGCTCGCCGGTGGACAGCCGGTTGACCGGCTGCTCGCCGATGGCTTCGGGCAAACCCAGCCGGCCCGCCATCGGCCGCATCGAATTCCAATCGAGAAAGTGATCCGCCGCGCGATCCGCCCACCAGCCGGGCTCGGCCGGCACGTAACCCACCAAGTGGCGCCAGCGCGGTGCCGGCATGGACATGCGGTCGTGTCCGTCCAGGCTGATCTGGCCGGTCGCGGGATCGAGATCGGCCATGGCGCGCAGCAACAGCGATTTGCCCGCCCCCGATGGTCCGCGCACCACCATGCATTCCCCCGGCGCCAGTCGGAACGACAGCGGATGCAATCCGGGACGGGCCAGGGACTCGACCTGCAGCATGATCAGGCAAGTCCTCCCAGGGCGGTCAGCGCGGCCAACACCAACTGAAAGCGGGCGGTGGCGCCCAGGATGCGGTTGAAGGCCGGACCTGCGGGCTGTGTTCTAACAGGGTGCGGAAAAACTCGCCCGATAGGACCGATTGTCCCTCTCGTCATGGCCGTGCTTGACACGGCCATCCACGCGGTTCCGCATGAATGCCTTTTGAAACAATGGGATAGGTGACGGCGCGTGGATGCGCGGGTCAAGC
>DATGXU010000551.1:0-15851 GCA_035298685.1 Magnetospirillum sp.
CGGTGGCCGGCGACCAGCTGCCGCTGGCGGCGCGCACCGGTCTGCATGTGGCCCCGTTGCTGCAGGCAGCCGCCTTCGGCGTGCTGACCGCCGCTCTGTTCACCCTGTGGCCGCTGGCCCGCGCCCGCATGGTTCCGGCCACCGCGCTGTTCCGTCAGGCGGTGGTGCCGCTCAGCCGCTGGCCCGACCGCCCCACGCTGGGGGTGTTGGCGGTGCTGGCGCTGGCGCTGACGGCCCTGGCGGTGGGCACTGCCGACCGCCCCGGACTGGCGGCGGCATTCGTCGCTTCCGCCCTGGTGACCCTGGCGCTGTTCCGGGGGCTGGCGGCGGCCATTTCGTGGGCGGCGGCGCAACTGTCGGCGCGGCGGCGCGGCTGGCTGACCCATCCCACCGGGCGGCTGGCGCTGGCCAACCTGCACCGTCCCGGCAGCGCGGTGGTCAGCGTGGTCCTCAGCCTCGGCCTGGGGCTGACCGTGCTGGTGGCCATCGCCCTGATCGAGGGCAATCTGGCCCGCCAATTCGGCGAGCGCATCCCGGCCGAGGCGCCCAGCTTCTTCTTCATCGACATTCAGCCGGACCAGATGGAGGAGTTCATCCAGGTGGCGCGGGCGGTCGAACCCGCCGCCCGCATCGATCAGGCGCCCATGGTGCGCGGCCGCGTCACCCGCATCAACGGCCGCCCGGCCGGCGAGGTGGTGGTGGCGCCCGAGGCGGAATGGGCGCTGCGCGGCGATCGCGGCCTGACGGTGGCGGCGACGCCGCCCAAGGGCAGCCGGCTGGTGGCCGGCCAGTGGTGGGCGGCCGATTATTCCGG
Organism: Magnetospirillum sp.; assembly: GCA_035298685.1. Classification (GTDB taxonomy): domain Bacteria; phylum Pseudomonadota; class Alphaproteobacteria; order Rhodospirillales; family Magnetospirillaceae; genus Magnetospirillum. The sequence continues at coordinate 815 of DATGXU010000551.1, forward strand.
GCCGCCGCTGGCCTCGGTGGACGCCGCCATCGCCCGCGGCTTCGGGCTCAAGGTGGGCGACAGCCTGGGCATCAACGTGCTGGGGCGCGAGATCGAGGTGCGCATCGCCTCGCTGCGCGACATCGAATGGTCGACGCTGAACATGAATTTCACCTTCATCCTGTCGCCGAACGCCCTGGCCGGCGCGCCCCATACCTGGATCGCCACCGTGCACGCCCCCGACGCCACCGAGGCAGCGGTGGAAAAGGCGGTCACCGACCGCCTGGCCAACGTCTCGGCCATCCGCGTCAAAGAGGCGCTGGTGGCGGTGCGCGAGATGATCGCCAACGCCGACCTGGCGGTGCGGCTGGCGGCGCTGGTGACGCTGACGGCGGGGGCGCTGGTGCTGGCCGGCGCGGTCATGGCCGGCCATCGCCGCCGCGTTTATGAAGCGGTGGTGCTGAAGGTGCTGGGCGCCACCCGCGCCGATCTGTGGCGGGCATGGCTGCTGGAATTCGGCATCGTCGGCCTGGGAACCGGCATTACCGCCGGTCTGGTGGGCGGGCTTGCCGCCTGGGCCATCCTGGTGCACGTCATGCATGCCGATTGGGTGGTGCTGCCGGGTATCGCCGCCGCCACCGTGGGCACCTGCGTCGCCGCCAGCTTGCTGGCCGGTTTCGCCGGCACCTTCGCCGCCATGCGGGCCAAGGCGGCGCCGTTGCTGCGCGGGGAATGATCGGGCATCGCTTGATTCCCCGCCAGACTGCGCCATATTGGGGGCGCACCTGATTCTTCCCCAGCCAGAGGTATGACAATGGCCTTCGGTTCCGATCGCAAATACATGACCCCGGCGCAAGCAGAGGCCGCGCAGATCGACGTGGGCCTGCGCCAGTACATGCTGCGGGTCTACAATTACATGGCGTCCGGCGTTGCCCTGACCGGCATCGTCGCGCTGCTGGTGTCCATGAACGCCAGCGCCATGCACATGCTGTTCGCCACGCCGCTCAAATGGGTGGTGATGTTCGCCCCGGTGGCGCTGGTGTTCTTCCTGGCCGCCCGCATCGAAAACATGCGCGCCTCGACCGCCCAGACCATCTTCTGGGTCTATGCCGGTCTGGTGGGCCTGTCGCTGTCGTCCATCTTCCTGGTCTACACCGGCGTCTCGATCACCCGCACCTTCTTCATCACCGCCGCCGCCTTCGCCGGCCTGTCGCTCTATGGCTATACCACCAAGCGCGACCTGTCGGGCTTCGGCAGCTTTCTGGTCATGGGCCTGATCGGTCTGATCATCGCCTCGATCGTCAACATGATCTGGCCCAGCGGTATGATGACTTTCGTCATCTCGGCCGCCGGCGTGCTGATCTTCGCCGGCCTGACCGCCTATGACACCCAGACCATCAAGCAGATGTACAGCGAGCACTATGATGCCGAAGTCGGCACCAAGGTGGCCGTGATGGGCGCGCTGAACCTCTACATGGACTTCATCAACCTGTTCATGTTCCTGCTGCATTTCCTGGGCGTGCGCCGCGACTAAGCGCGGCTTCCTTTCCAAACCACGAAAGCCACCGCCGACGGGCGGTGGCTTTTTGTTTGGTTCATCTCGCATTCGCGGGGAGGTGGGAACCGCCCCATTACCGCCCCGGACGCCGTCATGCCCGCGCTTGACGCGGGCATCCACGTGTGGACGCCCAAGCCATTGTTTCCAATGACTTTTACACGGAAGCACGTGGATCGCCGGGTCAAGCCCGGCGATGACGAGAGGGCAGGTTCCCCGGAATTCCGTGATCAACCTTTTGTTTGGTGGAACGGGAAGTCCCGAGAAAGTGCTGCTCGGCGTATCAGGTGGGCCACGCCCTCATGGCCAGCGCCGCCACAGAGGCCAAGTCCTCCAACGTGGCGCCATCCCGGGCCTGGGTGGACATCCCCTGGATTACCGCCCCAAAGAAGGTGGCGAGTGATCGCGTATCCGTCCCTTCGGGAAGTTCCCCATCGCCGACGGCGCGATCAAGGCGAGCGGTGATCATCGCACAGGCCGCCTGCCTTCGGCGCGCCAGTTCATCGCGAACCGTTTGGTGCTCCCGTGAACAGGACAGCACGGAAGATGCGATCAGGCATCCCAGACGTTCGCCGTTGGCCGCGTAGGCACGGGCGGCTCGATCGAGCATCAGGCGCACGCCGTCTCTGGCCGTGTGGGCCTCCTCCAGGGCCTGCCTCGCCAAGTCCCCTTCTCGCGAGGCGTACAGATCGAGCGCCTCTCGATAAAGGGCCTCCTTGCTGCCAAACGCCGCATAAAGGCTGGGCGGAGTGGCGCCCATGGCGGCGGTAAGGTCGCTGACGGAGGTTCCCTCGTAGCCGTGGCGCCAGAACAGGTCCAGCGCCACCTCCAGCGCCTTGGCCTTGTCCAGCGTTCGGGGCCGCCCACGCGGTTTCGATGTCTCGTTTTTCATAGCGACCACTATAAAACAGGTTGACGCCGGGGCAAGGCGGCTTAATTTTGTATCGTTCGTTATAAAAAGGAGGCCCCGATGAGCACCCCAACCCGATATTATTCCATCAGCCGCACGGGCAACGCGCCCCGCCTTGTCGCCCAGGTTGGCAGGCTCGCCGAACCGGGTGTGGGCCAGGTGCTGGTTCGCATGGAAGCCGCCAGTCTGAATTACCGGGATCTTCTGGTCTTGCGCGGTTTGTCCGGCGAAACCAAAAATGGCTTGGTCCCCTTGTCGGATGGAGCGGGCACGGTGATCGCGGTTGGTTCCGCCGTCAAACGGTGGCGCGTCGGAGACCGTGTGGCATCCTCGTTTTTCGGCGAATGGGCCTCGGGTCCCTTCCGCGAGGAATATCTGGCCTCGGCGCTAGGCGGCGGCGGCACCGACGGCGTGCTGGCCGATGTCCGTGCATTCGACGAGCATTCGGTGGTCGCGATCCCCCGGGGCTATTCGTCGGCGGAAGCCGCCACGCTGCCTTGCGCGGCGTTGACGGCATGGCACGCGCTTGTCGTGCGGGGTCGCCTGAAGGCGGGGGATGTCGTGCTGGTTCAAGGTACCGGCGGTGTGGCGTTGTTCGCCTTGCAGATCGCCAACGCCTTGGGGGCGCGGGTGATCGTGCTGTCCTCGTCGGACAAGAAACTGGACGCGGCGAAGGCGCTTGGTGCGTGGGCGGGCGTGAACTACCGGGCGATGCCAGACTGGGACGTCGAGGTCCGCCGGTTGACGGATGGAACAGGCGTTTCCCACGTGGTCGAACTGGGTGGTCCGGACACCTTCGACCGCTCGCTTCGCGCCGTGGCGGCAGGCGGGCGCATCGCCCAGATCGGCGTATTCACGGGATTCGGCCCGCATTCGAACCTTATCCGGCTGCAGATGATCAATGCCGACATCAACGGCATTTGCGTCGGTTCGGCCGAGCACTTCGCGGAAATGAACGGATTTCTGGAGCACCATGGGATACGGCCCGTGATCGACAAATCGTTCGCATTTGACGAGGCGCCGGCCGCGTATGGCCACCTCGCTTCCGGTGCCCATTTCGGCAAGATCGTCATCAACATATGACCTGGAACATATGACCTGGCCGGGCCGTGGCGCCGTGCACGCGGACGATCTGCCGCTGGTGTCTTGGTCGTGCCCCTTCGCGGAAGCGGCGTTTGGCGCATTGGAAGCCGCAGCACTTGCTTGACAGATTCGTCTGTCATACACTGCACCGTGTAGTGCACTTCCCGCCGGCCGCATTCCACGGCCGTCACAGGACGAGAAAGGAAGGACCGGAAATGGCGAAGAAAACCCTGTTCGTCCGCATCACCCCCAAGCCCGAGCACTTCGCCGAGGTGCGTGAGCGGATACTGGCGATGGTGCCGCAAACCCTGGCCGAGCCGGGCTGCGAGATTTTCGAGCTTCACGAGGACGAGGCGGGCCGGTGCCTGTATCTGTACGAATCCTTCGCCGACGAAGAGGCGCTGGCGCTTCACCTGAAGGAGGAATACGCGCAGGCGGTTCTGGCCCACTATCCGCGCTGGCTGGCTGAACCCATGCAGGTGACCACGCTGAGCCGGCTGAGCCCCGGGAATGTACCCGTCAGCATGCCGGGATGACGTCGAAGGCGATGCAGATTCTTTCCGCGTCGCTGCGGTGGGGCTTGGTGTGATGCCAGAAATGGGACGGAAACAGCATCAGCTCGCCCGCCTTGGGGACGATGGTGTGCGGCTGCCACGGTATGGATGCCACGCCCGGCGGCGCGGTGGGAATGCACAGCGCTCCCGCATGGGTGTCCACATCCGGCGTGGTCACGTAATAACAGCCGCTGACCCATCCGCTGGGATGGATGTGGGAGTCCTGGTAGCCCCCGGGACCCAGCCTGACCACCCAGGGATAAAGAAAGACCTCTGACGGTGGGGTCAGATAAGGGATTTGCCGGCGGATGGCGTCTGAGAAATAATTTTCCACGGCCGCCTTCATGGCGCGCAGAAGGGAATGAACGCGGGGTTTGGTTTCGCCCAGGATGAATTCGGTCTGAAACCCCTGGCGGGTCGACCGGTATTTCGGGTTCTTCACCAGCGACGAAAGTGATCTCAACTCGGACGCAAGGTCCGCATTGAACGCGGCCACGTCCATGCCCAGGGCGGGGGCCATGTCCACGCGGGCGAGCAGGCGGTCGACCGCCATCAACGAATCCGCCTCGGCGTCCCGCCCCAGCGACAACAGGCAGCAGATGCGGTTGTGTTCGCGATCCGCCGGCGAAAAGCGCGCGGGATATGCGTTCAACGTGTCCAGCATGAATTCCGCGCCCTGCAGGCGCACCAGCAACGCCGACATGCGCGGGTGGAGAAGCGGCGCCCCCGGCCGTTTCAGGAAATCAAGGATGTGGTCGCCGGCGTCCCGGTCGCGACCCAGCTCCATCAACGCCATCACTCTTTCAAACGCCAAGGAGGGATGTTCGGCGTCGCAGCCACGGGCGCCATCCGCCACCGCCAAGGCTTCCGCTGGCCGTCCCACCGCCCTCAGCGCCCGGATGGCGCGGATGTCCCATTCCGGGTCACGGCCCGGCGGGGATTGTGCCTGCCGCACAAGATCGGCGGCCTCTTCGAAACGCTCGACGTCAAGCAGCGCGGCCAGCAAGGTCTGCCTTGCTTTTCCGCTCGCGTTTCCCCGTGCCATGGCGTCGCGGCATGCCGCGATCCGCACGGCCGGCGGAAAGAAGTTCTCCGCCGGCATGGTTTGCCAGGTCAAATGGGCGGGCGATGCTGTCGTTGCCGACGAAACCACGGACTCTGAAACCATACACCCCTCCCCAACAGCGCCCCCAGTGAAGGCCGGTTGCCGCCACTCGGCCGTAATCCGCCGCGCCGATCACCTTGCCGGCTTGACGTCGAAGGCGATGCAGATCCTTTCCTCGTCGCTGCCATGGGGCTTGGTGTGATGCCAGAAATAAGACGGAAACAGCATCAGTTGGCCCGCCTTGGGGACGATGGTGTGCGGCTGCCACGGCACGGATGTCACTTTCGGCGGCGCGGTGGGAATGCACAGCGCCCCCGCAGCGGCGTCCACATCGGGCGTGGTCACGTAATAGCAGCCGCTGATCCAGCCGCTGGGATGGATGTGGGGTTTCTGGTGCCCGCCGCGTGCCAGGCTGACCGCCCAAGGCTGGAGATAAACCGGCGAGGGCGCGTTCAAATAGGGAATTTCGCGTCGCACCGCATCGGCGGCATAGGCCTCGACAGCACATTTGATGTGGCGCAGAAGCGCGTGGATGTGCTTGTTCTTCCCGTCCCAAATGAACCTGGTCTGCAGCCCCTGGCGGGTTGACCGGTATCTCGGGTTGTTCACCAGCGATGGAAGCGCACGGATTTCGGACGCAAGGTCCGCATTGAATGTGGTCACGTCCGTGTCCAAGGCGGGCGCCATGTCCACGCGGGCGAGCAGGCGGTCGACCGCCATCAACGAATCCGCCTCGGCGTCCCGCCCCAGCGACAACAGGCAGCAGATGCGGTTGTGCTCGCGATCCGCCGGCGAAAAGCGCGCGGGATATTCGTTCAACGTGTCGAGCATGAAATCGGCGCCCCGCAGGCGCACCAGCAACGCCGACATGCGCGGGTTGAGAACCCGCGCCCCCGGCCGCTTGAGGAAATCAAGGATGTGGTCGCCGGCGTCCCGGTCGCGACCCAGCTCCATCAACGCCATCACTCTTTCATAGGCCAAGGAGGGATGTTCGGCGCCGCAGTCACGGGCGCCATCCGCCACCGCCAAGGCCTCCGCGGATCGCCCCACCGCCCTCAGAGCCCGGATGGCGCGGATGTCCCATTCCGGGTCACGGCCCGGCGGGGATTGTTCCTGCCGTACAAGATCGGCGGCCTCTTCGAAACGCTCGACGTCAAGCAGCGCGGCCAGCAAGGTTTGCCGTATTTCCGCGTTCGCTCCTCCCCGTGCCATGGCGTCGCGGCACGCCGCGATCCGCACGGCCGGCGGAAAGAGGTTCGCGGCCGCCGGCATGGACCGCCAGCACAGCTGGGTGGGTGACGCTTGCGCCGTGGACGGAAAGGAGGAATTCGCGGCCATGGCCCCATCCCGAAGTTCCGCGTTGGTGCCGAACGGACACACGCAGCTGCAATATACCGATTGTCTCGCGCCGAAAGCCATGCCAGCTCGTTTGGCCGCCCTGGCGCAGATGTTGATGTGGCAAAAAACAACTACCGATTAGTATCTTCCTTCGGCTATGCTGCGCGCAACACAAGAAAACGAGTCGTGGGCAATGATGAGCACGTCTTTGTCCGGCACCGGACTATACGCACTGTCGCGCCCCGCTCCGCACCGGGTGATCCCAGGATTCATGGGCGACGCCTTTGTTGCCCGCATGCTTGAGCTGGCGCAGCAGCGCCAAGCCGAGTTTCAACCCAGCCGAGTGGGACGGGGGGACGGGCGCGTCGATACGAAAGAGCGCGTGTCCCTGCGCTTTGCGAATTTCGACAAAGATTTTCGCGCCGAGATTGAGCCGACATTCACGTCCGCGATGATGGAAACCGCCCCAGCCCTGGGCGTGCCGCCCTTCACCCCGGTCCGGGCCGAGCTGGAATTGGTGGCGTATGGCGATGGCGATTTCCAGGCGCCCCATCTGGACACCCAGACGAGGGGCGCGAGGGACGCCTCGGATCGGGCCATGACGGCGGTATACTATTTCTACGCCACGCCGAAGGCCTTTCAGGGCGGGGAGTTCCGCCTGTTTTCCATGCTGCCGCCAGAGCAGGGGGGCAGCTTCGTCGATGTCGCGCCCGAGTCCGACACGTTGGTGCTGTTCCCGTCCTGGGCCCGCCACGAGGTGCGTCCCCTGGTGTCGCCCGGCACGCTCTTTGGCCAGTCGCGCTTCGCCTTGATCTGGTGGTTCCATCGCCGCCGCGACGCACAAACCACCTGAGGATGGGCCCTGAGGCCATTTCCCTGCCCCTTTTTCCCTTGGAAACCGCTCTGTCATGACCACTGCCACAATCACTCTGTCCAGCACGATCCGCCGCAACCCGGACATGCTTGTCGCCGAGATCGACAACCAGGTTGTAATGATGAGCGTCGTCGCCGGGGAATATTACGGCTTTGACGACATCTGCAGCGATATCTGGCGATACCTGTCCCGGCCCATGGCGGTGTCGGAACTGGCGGAAATCCTGGCGGCGGATTACGACGCGCCCCGCAATGTCATCGAAAGCGACCTGCTGGCCGTGCTGGCCGAAATGTCGGGCAAGACGTTGATCCAAGCGGTCGCATGATTTAAAAGAGTTGCAAGAAAATTTGTGCTGCTGCCGTCTGGCCGTGCAAGCTTATGAATGGCAACCCCCAAAGGTTGTTCGCTCGGCAAGGTGACGGCGCGCCCCGCCGAACGGCGCCATCCCTTGCCCCAGGCGCACGAAGGAGAAACAAGCGTGACGATGAAAGCCAACGGTGGGTTCACCGGACAGAATGCCGAGGACAACGTGTCCAATGCCGAAGCGCGCAAGAAGGCATGGCACCGCCCCAGCTTCCAAACCTACAACGCCCGCGACGCTCGGTACGGTCAAAGTGGTGAAAACGACGGTGGGGACAGCAACACCCCCTTTGGTTCGTGATCCGCCTCGCCACCAAGCCGAAAAGTCTCGGATACGAGGCGCGGCGCAGCGCGCTTTGCCGTTCCTGATTCATGTCCATCGCCGGTGTCATAGGCACGGCGGCCCCCCCCGGTCACCCGTTGGGCCGCATGCTGGCGGCCCTGGCGACAGGGGGCGCAGGCCCCCGGCCCCGCGTTTGGGACGATGCGGGAATTGTGTTCGGCTGCTGCGGCGGTGGAGTGCTGGCACGGCCCATGCGGCCGGGCGGTGCTGCGGCATTGTTCGACGGCCGGCTGGATAACGCCGACGAGATCGCGCGCGCCCTTGGACGGCGGGGTGAAAAACTGGCCCCGGACGTTCTGTCCATATTGGCCCATGAACGCTGGGGCGACGAATTTCTTGATCGCTTTGTGGGCGATTTTGCCTGTGCCGTCTGGGATGCCGCCGGTAGACGCCTGATATTGGGGCGCGACCCCATGGGCATGCGGCCGCTGCATTATTGGCTGGGGCACGACCAATTCCTGTTCGCCAGCGAACCGCGCGGATTGCTGGCCGTCCCGCAAATTCCCATGCGCATTGACGAGCGTTACTTGGCCGAATGGCTGAGCATTCTGCCGCAACGGGACGGGGCGACCATTTACCAGGGGGTCGAGCGCGTGCCGCAGGGGCACATGGTGGTCGTCCGGGACGGACGGGTCGCCACCCGCCGGTACTGGCACCCCGAGCGCCTTCCCCGCCTCAAGCTTCGGCGCGACGGCGACTATGCCGAGGCCGTGCGCGCGACGCTGGACGAAGCCGTCCGCTGCCGATTGCCCCCATCCGGTCTGGTGGGCAGCTCACTCAGCGGCGGCCTGGACAGTTCCGGCGTCACCGCCTTGGCGGCCCGGCAACTGGCCGCCCAGGGGCGGCGCCTGACCGCGTTCACCGCCGTTCCCGGCACCCCCCAGGACCCCGCGCTGCATCCCGGCTGGTTTTGCGACGAAGGCCCCCTGGCCGCCACCGTCGCCCAGGCCTATCCGAATGTGGATCACGTTCTGGTGCGCAACGACGCCAGCCCTCTGCTGGAGGCGATGCGGCGTCGCAACGTGGCCGTTGACGCCCCGCCGCTCGTCTCGTCCAACGTCACATGGGTGGACGCCATTGCCAAGGAAGAGCAGCGCCGCGGCATTCGCGTGCATCTGGGCGCCAGCAGCGGAAACTTCACCACCAGCTATGATGGTGTTTTGGCCCTTTACGCATTGCTGCGTCAGGGAAGGCTGCGCGATCTGGCCCGCACCATCCGCCACCTGCGCCAGGATGGCCGGGGATGGCTGGGCATCGCCAACCAAACCCTGCGCCCGTTTTTCCCGCCGGCCCTGTACGCAAGATTGCGCCGGATAACGGGAAAGGCGGAACCTGCATTTTATGAAATGAGCGCGCTTAACCCCGATTTCCTTCGCGAAATGGGAGTCGAGGATCGCGCCGCCGAATTCGCCGGCGACATGATGAACGCGCGCGTCAAGGACCCCATGGCCTGGCGGGTGGCATGTTTGCTGCGCAATGATCGGGGAATGGTGGTTGCCGGCTCGCAACGCCTTTACGACCGCGACGTCCGCGATCCCACCGCCGATCGGCGGCTGGTGGAACTGTGCCTGACCATCCCCGAGGAGCAATTCCTGCTGCATGGGCAACGGCGTTCGCTGATCCGGCGCGCCCTGGCCGGCATCGTGCCCCAGGCGATCCTGGATGAACGCCGCAAAGGCCTGCAATCGGCGGATTGGCATGTGGGCTTCGCCACCGCCCTGCCCGAGATGATGGAGGAAATCCGCCGGCTGGAAGCCAGCCCCCTGGCGCGGCGCTGCCTGGATCTGCCCCGGATACGTCGGTTGCTGGAAGAATGGCCCGGCAGCGACTGGCACCGGCCCGAAATCTGGCAGACCTATAAGCTGGCCGTCACCCGCGCCGTTGCCGCCGGCCAGTTCATCCGCCGGATCGAAGGTGGCAACGGCTGAGGCCGCCACCACCGGGTGCTATCAAGGCAAATACCCCAGCCGCCGCATCACGGCGCCGTGCCGGGTGACGATCCGTTCCGCCTGTTCGGGTGAAAGGCGATCCTGCCACCCCCCGGCCTTGCCGGAACGGAAAAAGAATTCCATGCTGGACGGACGTTCGCAAAAGCCGTGTGCCTCTTCCTGCGCCCGCAGGGAATCGAATGTGGTGGCCGCGACGGCGGCGGCCACCGCCGCCGGCGAGGTGTCCAACCCAAGAAAAGCCGCAACCGCCCCGAAGGCCGCCTGCGGATTGGCGATCATGTCCTCGTAGCGGATCAGGTGCAGCCGCAGATAGCGTTGCGCGTCCAGCCAGCTTTCAACATGGCCGCTCCAGCTGGAGCGGAACTGCGGGAATTGCGAGGCTGGCCCCTCACCGTCAAGAGAGGCTGTCCAGTGATGGTCTGCCATGCGGCGGATCGCTTCGTCGATCGGCCGGCCGATGTGATGGGAAAGAGAGACCGCCACATCCCGCGGGTCACGCACCACATAGACCACGGCTGCCACCGAATCGGCGGGAAACAGCCATTCGCCATCCGGTTCGACCCGATGCTGGCAATCGTGAACCTTGAAGGCCGCCCAGCCTGGCATGAAGCGGCAGAGGCGCCGATGATAGTCCGGCCTGGCGCGGGCGATTTCCCCCGGCTCCAGGTCCGACGCCTCGACCCCCATCAATTCGCCGAACCATCCCCGCCATGCGATATTGGGGATGCCGGTTCTAAGGGTGGCGATCTGGATCGGCTGGCCGCCCTGGCGCAGGCTTTCCACAAACGCCCGCATCCAGGTGTTGCCTGATTTGGGATACGAGGCCAGCAGAACGAGTCCGCTCATGGGCGGACCCATTCCGTCTCGATCAGGCCGGCGCCAAGGTCCAGCCTGTCCATGCGCTTATGGCGGAACAGCCGTCCGACCTTGACCGTGGCCGCCAGCGTGCTGACGGCCTGAAACAGCTCCCGCTCCCGCCCCAGGGTGGCGGCGGCCGTGCGGCGGAAGATCTGCCCCGACAGCAACGAGATCGCTTCGAACCCGGAAGCGTATTCAATCTCCTCGGCCTGGGGAGAGCGCGTGTCATCCAGCAGGTAGACCGCCCGCAGGGGAACCGGTTCGGCCGCAAAGCCTCCCGGCTGGGTGAGGGTATAATGGTACTTCCGCTGCGACGGGCGATTGCGGTCCAGCCCCGCGGTCCCGATCGACAGGGCATCCAGGCTGTCCTGCCACAGCTTGACGCGCGGAAAAGCCGGCAAGACGACCGGGCCGCCCGCGGCATGGGGATCGACCACGCAGACGTCGTCCGCCATCAAGGCATACCCGCGCTGCGCCAGCATGGTGGCGAACGTGGACTTGCCGGCGCCGGACGGACCGGCAAACGCCAAAGCCGCGTCTCCCACACGCACACAGGATGCGTGCAAGGGGCACAGGCCGCGCTGATGGCTCAGCAGTCCCAGCACGGTTCCCAGCAGCAACAGACGAATCTCGGGCGCGGTGGACGCCGCCGCTGGCTCGATCACCACCTCGCGCCCGTGACGAACCAGAAAGCTGCCGACGGTTTCGATGGACAGCCGGCAATCGCCGTCGCGGCCGATCTGAAGGTAGGGAGAGACGTCAACCGGGCGGTCGAGTGCAGGGGCGCAGCCAAGGCGCACCGTGATGTCAGGCTGCCGATCGTCGCCCGCCCACGGGCACACCTCGGGCAAGGGCACCTCGGACCGGACACGCCAACCACACAACAGATAATCCATTGCTTCCCGCACCCAGCCGAAAAAGGCGGTGGGAGCTGCAACCGAAAGTCAATAATCAGGCAGCCCACCCGCGCCGGAAGTATATCACTGCGCGCATTGGCGACCAAGGGTGCAGCCCCGGGCCGGGTTGGTTTGACCCTCCCCGGGGGGCGCGCCTTATACCGCCCGGCCGATGAACTGATCCGTTGGCTCAGGTCATGCCGAGACGGTGGGGCTCATGCGCCGCTCGGGCTTGCCGGTCGGCCACGGCGCCTGCGGCGAGTCATACCAACGGCCGACCGGCATTACACGTCCAGGTTCGACACCTTCAGCGCGTTGGTTTGGATGAACTCGCGGCGGGGCTCGACCACGTCGCCCATCAGGGTCGAGAACACCTCTTCGGCGTCGTCGCCGTGGGCGACGCGGACTTGCAGCAGCGAGCGGGCTTCGGGGTCCAGGGTGGTTTCCCACAGCTGCTCGGGGTTCATTTCGCCCAGACCCTTGTAGCGTTGGATCGAAATGCCCTTCTTGCCCTGTTCCATCACCGCGTTGACCAGCGCCACCGGGCCGCTGATCGGGGTTTGGCGTTCCTTGACCGCCAGGGTGGCGGCGTTCTGGTAGGTGTCGCGCAGCGAGGCCGACAATTCGTTCAGCTTGCGCGCCTCGGCCGAGCGGATGATGGCCGCATCCAGCAGGTGGGTTTCGGTGACGCCGCGCAGGGTGCGGCGGAACACCCAGCCGGTGCCTTCGTGCCATTCGCCGCTCCAGCCCTGTTCCAGCTGGTTTTCCAGCGCGTCCAGGCGGGTGGCGACGGTGGTGGCCATGGCGCGGCCCTGGTCGGCATCGGTCAGCAAGGCGGGCGACAGCGCGCCGGCGATGGCGGCCTGTTCGACGATGCGCATGGGCACGCGGCGCGACAGCGGCGCCAGCAGGTTGCGCACGGCGCGGGCCTGCTCGGTCAGGCCGCGCAGATCGGCGCCGCCCACCTGGGCGCCGCCGCCCAGGGTCATCACCGCGTCGGCCAGGCCGCCGTCGATCAGGTATTCCTCCATGGCGCGCTCGTCCTTGAGGTAGACCTCGGACTGGCCGCGCTTGGCGCGGTACAGCGGCGGCTGCGCGATGTACAGATAGCCCTTTTCGATGATCTCGGGCATCTGGCGATAGAAGAAGGTCAGCAACAGGGTGCGGATGTGGGAACCGTCCACGTCCGCGTCGGTCATGATGATGATCTTGTGGTAGCGGGTCTTGTCGATGTTGAAGTCCTCGCGCCCGATGCCGGTGCCCAGGGCGGCGATCAGGGTGCCGATTTCGGCGGAAGACAGCATCTTGTCGAAGCGGGCGCGCTCGACGTTCAGGATCTTGCCCTTCAGCGGCAAGATGGCCTGATTGGCGCGGTTGCGCCCCTGCTTGGCGGACCCGCCGGCCGAGTCACCCTCGACGATGAACAGTTCGGACAGGGCGGGATCGCGTTCCTGGCAATCGGCCAGCTTGCCGGGCAGGGTGGCGATGTCGAGCACGCCCTTGCGCCGCGTCAGTTCGCGCGCCTTGCGGGCGGCTTCGCGGGCGGCGGCGGCTTCCACCACCTTGGTCACCACCTTGCGGGCCTCGGCGGGATGTTCCTCGAACCACTCGGCCAGCTTTTCGCCGATGATGTTCTCGACCACCGGGCGCACTTCCGAGCTGACCAGCTTGTCCTTGGTCTGGCTGCTGAACTTGGGGTCGGGCACCTTGACCGACAGCACGCAGGTCAGGCCCTCGCGCATGTCGTCGCCGTTCAGCGCCACCTTTTCCTTTTTGGCGATGCCGGAATCGTTGGCGTAATTGTTGACGGTGCGGGTCAGCGCGGCGCGGAAGCCGGCCAGATGGGTGCCGCCGTCACGCTGGGGGATGTTGTTGGTGAAGCACAGCTGGCTTTCGTGATAGCTGTCGCACCATTCCATGGCCACTTCCACGGTGATGCCGTCCTTTTCGCCCGACACGGCGATGGGCGGCTGGTGCAGCGCCGTCTTCGAACGGTCGAGGTATTTCACGAACGCTTCGATGCCGCCTTCGTAATGCAGCTCGATGGTCTCGGGTTCGCCGTGGCGCAGGTCGGTCAGGCGGATGCGCACGCCGGAATTCAGGAAGGCCAGCTCGCGCAGGCGGTGTTCCAGGGTGGCGAAGTCGAATTCGGTCTTGGTGAAGGTGGCGGACGAGGGCAGGAAGGTCACCTCGGTGCCGGTCAGCAGGCCGCGATCGGGATTGGCCTCGTCGCGCAACGGCGCGTCGCCCACCACCACCAGCGGCGCCACCGCCTCGCCATGGGCGAAGCGCATGGTGTGTTCCTTGCCGGCGCGCCAGATACGCAGGTCCAGCGTTTCCGACAGCGCGTTGACCACCGAGACGCCGACGCCGTGCAGGCCGCCCGACACCTTGTAGGAGTTCTGGTCGAATTTGCCGCCGGCATGCAGCTGGGTCATGATGACCTCGGCCGCCGACACGCCTTCTTCCTTGTGGATGTCGGTGGGGATGCCGCGGCCGTTGTCGCGCACGGTGCAGCTGCCGTCGCCGTTCAGCGTCACCTCGACGCGGTCGGCGTGGCCGGCCAGCGCCTCGTCGATGGCGTTGTCCACCACCTCGTAGACCATGTGATGCAGGCCCGACCCGTCGTCGGTGTCGCCGATATACATGCCCGGCCGCTTGCGCACCGCCTCGAGGCCGCGCAGCACCTTGATGGAATCGGCGCCGTATTCTTCGCCGGAATTGGTCGGGATCACAGGCTCGGTCATGACGCTATAAACCTTCCAAACACCTTGCGGCAGGCGCCGCATAATATCAGATGCCAACGGACGCCCATAAACACGGATGCGCGGAACGCCGAAAATTATCCGTGTCTGCCGGCGTCACTTCATTCAACCCGGGCGACGGCGGCCTCCGCCACCCGGAAAAACTGGGCCCTGTCGCCGAAACCTTCGAACAGCAGCGCGTCGGTTCCGGTCATCCAGCTCTGGGCGGTCAGCCCGGCCAGCTCGTCATACAAAGCGGCGCGCCGGGTTTCGTCCAGATGCGCCACCACCTCGTCCAGCAGCATCAGCGGCGCCAGTCCGGTCAACGCCGTCCGCACCCGGGCCTGGGCCAGCACGATGGACACCAGTACCGCCTTCTGCTCGCCGGTCGAGCATTGCCCGGCCGGCAAATCCTTGTCGGCGTGCCGCACCGCCAGATCGCTGCGATGGGGGCCGAAAGTGGCGGCGCCGGCCGCTTCGTCGCGCCCG